>JBEPXS010000202.1:0-6626 GCA_041641755.1 Balneolaceae bacterium | reverse complement strand
AGGTTTTTCCACCGCTTTGGCGACCCGACAGTGCAGGTAAAGGCTGTCCTTCTGTTCCCTCTTGTAGTCTGTGCTCCAGTGATAATCCAAACCTGTCTCTCCCACGGCAATGATATCAGGTGTGCTGCAATATTCATATAATTGCTGCTCCGTGGTACTAATGCCTTCGTTAATTTCGGTGGGATGGATACCGGCCATCTTATGAAACCTGATCTTATCGTGCTCTAACCGATCCATCCTGGGAAGGGAATCAAAATTGATAGCGGGCATCAGAATCTGTTCTACACCTGCTTCAGCAGCACGATCTAATACTTGTTGCAGATCATCTTCAAAATGTTCCAGATAGATGTGGCAGTGTGTATCAATCATTCAAGCGCTGGATATGATATTCTACCATACGCTGCATCGGCTTCTGGATAAAACCTCCGGGTTTCATCCCGTGCGATTCCAAAATCTCAGAAATCAAGTCTTTGTAAGCATGTCCAACCGATCCGATAAATCGTACTTCATAATCCCTGGCATTTGTATAATTCATCAGGATGCGGGTGATAAAATTCTCAAATCCTTCCCGCAACATATCCTGAATAAATGGATGGTCGGAGTGCTCCCCCAAAAAAGCACCATAAGAGGCTATAAACCGACTTTTCTGGGTCCCATCATAGACTCCCTGTGTTATATATTCAAGCGAGGTATTGTAATTTTCTTCAAACGACTTTTCCAACTCCGGAGGTAGTTCAAAACGAAAGTAACTGTTGATGATTTTCTTCCCAAAATATCCGGCGCTGCCCTCATCACCCAGGATAAATGCGAGTGATGGAATATGCTCAATTATTTTTTCGCCGTCATACAGGCAGGAATTTGAGCCGGTTCCCAGGATACACGCAATACCCGGTTTGTCTAAAAAGCAGGCCCTGGCAGCACCCAACAGATCGTGGTACACTTCAATATCGGCATCTCCAAAAAAAGAAGTAAGGGCTTCCTTCACTACCTGAATTTTTTCGTCGGAGTCGCATCCCGCTCCATAGAAAAAAACCTCCTCAATATCTTCCTCATCCAATTTACTGATTAAGTCTTCCCTGATCACATTCCGGATCGACTCACTTGTATGGTAATACGGGTTTAATCCTTCGGTGGCTATTATCCTGCTTTCCCCGTCCTTCCAAATACACCACTCCGTTTTGGTAGCGCCACTGTCTGCAATTATAATACTCATCAATAAATTTTTCGTTACCGTTTGATATAGTGCCAAATCTAATGATTTTTGACCATTTACCACAAAGTTCATCTGCGATAGAGATCAAATTATTTTCTGCCTATACTTTCGGAGTAATTAAACTTTATATCTATGGATCTCACTTACGGAAAGTATCTTAAAATCGACGAACTCCTGGATCTGCAACAGCCTGTTTCTGACCCCGAAGAGCATGACGAAATGCTGTTCATTATTATCCACCAGGTATATGAGCTCTGGTTCAAGCAGATATTACATGAATTCGATAAGCTGCGAAAAGAGCTCAGGAGAGGAGAAACATGGACCTCCTCCAAAACAATGAATCGCATTCTTACCATCCTGAAAACGATGGTCGCCCAGATCGATGTACTCGAAACTATGACTCCACTGGAATTCGAAAGCTTCCGTGGATTCCTGCATAACGCAAGTGGATTCCAGTCCGCCCAGTTCCGGGAAGTTGAAATTCTATGTGGACTCCGTTCCCCGCACATTCTGGACGCCCACAAGGATGAACCAAAAAATTACCAGAAATTACAGGATCGTCTTGAGGAAGAAACACTGTGGGAGTGCTTTTGCCGATATCTGCAAGAACGAGGATATGATGTCTCGCAACCGGAATGCAACCATGAGCAGGGATTGCTCTATGACTCAAGTGAGAAACTCCAGCAAACACTGTTGCATATTATGAACAATGATCCCGAAACTGCAGTATTATGCGAGCTGTTTGTGGATTTCGACGAAGGATTACAGGAGTGGCGTTACCGTCACGTTAAGATGGTGGAAAGGACCATAGGAAATAAGCAGGGTACCGGGGGTTCGAGCGGTGTCGAATATCTTCGCGGCACACTGCATCAACGTATTTTCCCCGATCTTTGGGAGATGAGATCAAAGATCTGAATCCGCAAATAGATACCTTATGAACAGTATTGACAAACTTGCTGAACACCTGCAGCCCCATTACAGACACTTCGATGTAGCTAACCGTCTCCTCTTCACGGGTCACTCCCACCAGGCATGGCCCGATATGGCACTTGAGGGGTTAGAGGAATACTTCCATGTTTCGGCGCGGGAAGTTGATAACAAATGGGAGATCGCCTTCGAAAAGACTGAAGTTTTGCGAAACTATCTGCGCTACTATTATGACGATCCGAATGGCCTGTACTGCCTTTCAGAGAATACCCATCACCTGCTGGTAGCCTGGCTTTCCAGCCTCGACCTGCAAAACAAGCCGAAAGTCATTACCACCGATGCAGAATTCCATTCAATGAGTCGCCAGCTTAACCGACTCCGTGAGGAAGGATTAGAGGTTCATACCGTTAATGCGGACTCCGACTCCATTGCCGACGATATTGCCACAGCTGTGGATGAGAGAACAGCCGCAATCATGCTTTCACGAGTCTACTTTATGAGCGGCCTTATCAATCAACACATCAGTGAGATTGCTGAAGTGGCACGGACGAATGATGTTCCCTTTTTGATCGATGATTATCACGGCACCAATGTCGATCCCATTTCTTTACGTGAACAAAATCTTGAGGATTGCTATCTGTTGATTGGTGGATACAAATACCTGCAGTGGGGCGAAGGCAACTGTTTTCTTCGTTTTCCGGATGATTGCGGGCTGCGTCCGGCTATAACTGGCTGGTTTGCCTCATTCAGCACGCTGGACCAACCAAAAGATAATCCCAAGGTAACTTTCGATGAAGGCAACCAACGATTTGCCAGTGGCACGTACGATTCGGCCTCACAATTTCGGGCAGCAAAGGTGGTCGATTTTTTTAGGGAGCAGAACCTGACTCCCAAAGTGCTTCGTCAGCAGTACCTGGCCCGGGTTTCATTACTTAAAGATCTTTTTCTGGATCAAAACTTCGATCCTGGCATTATCAAGCTTCGGCATAACAAGCCATTGGAAGAGAACGGTGGTTTCCTGGCTCTTCAATCTCCAAAAGCTCGAGAATTGCAAACTAAACTTATGAAACGCGGAGTTTTCACTGATGCCCGTGACGATATCCTCCGCATCGGTCCCGCACCGTATACTACCACTGACCAGATTGAGAAATGTATCAAAATACTTAGTGACGTAATCCCGTAATTTTAAAATTTCTGTAAGGTTTGGGGCCGAAACCGATCTATAAAATATTAAGAGATCTCTGTTTTAGCTCTGTGCAATCTCTGAGTTGATACGTGTCAAAATTCCACAGGGTTCCCACCTTAGTTACGGGAGCAAAATTTGTATTGAATAGAAATTATTTAAATGACGGGTGACAATGCGTTGTCAGCTTATTTTTTTATCTTCGGGATGAAATTGAATAAAAAGCCAACATTCTAAAAATTAATTATGTCTGATAAGAATAAAGATCGCGAAAAAGCCCTTGAAATGGCCATCGGCCAAATTGAGAAACAACACGGCAAGGGTACCATCATGCGGCTGGGCGAAGAAGCCACCCAAGATGTCCCTTCTATCTCTACCGGTTCCATTATGGTTGATTATGCACTCGGTATCGGGGGAATACCAAGAGGACGCGTCACTGAAATCTACGGGCCGGAAGCCAGCGGTAAAACGACACTGGCTCTGCATGTTATTTCTGAAGCTCAAAAAACCGGGGGATATGCCGCCTTCGTTGATGCGGAACACGCATTTGATCCACGATACGCCAAGAACCTGGGTATCAATACCGACGAGTTACTGGTATCGCAACCGGACAGCGGTGAACAGGCACTGGAAATTACGGAAACGTTGATTCGCTCTGCAGCTCTCGACGTAGTTGTGATCGACTCGGTAGCCGCACTCGTTCCACGGGCCGAACTGGAAGGCGAAATGGGTGACTCTCACGTGGGTCTGCAAGCCCGCTTAATGTCGCAAGCCATGCGGAAGATCACCGGTATCGTCAATAAAACAAGGACCGCCGTAATCTTCATTAACCAAATTCGGGAAAAAATCGGGGTCATGTTCGGCAATCCGGAAACAACTTCGGGTGGACGTGCACTCAAATTTTATTCTTCGGTTCGAATCGACATCCGGCGCATCGGCTCTCTAAAACAGGGCGATGAAGTGGTCGGTAACCGTACGAAAGTTAAAGTGGTCAAGAATAAGGTGGCTCCGCCTTTTAAGGTCGTTGAATTTAACATCATGTACGGTAAAGGCATTTCCCGACTGGGCGAAATACTCGACCTGGCTGTTGAGATGGACATTATTGAAAAACGAGGTAGCTGGTATCGATATGATGGGGAACCGATCGGACAGGGAACTGACAATGCGATCGACTTCCTGAAAAGTGAGCCGGAGCTTACAGAGAAGATTGAAGAAAAAATCCGCACCGAAATGCTGCCGGATGAGAAAGTAGACGAACAGGAAGAAGAGGAAACCGAAACGAAGGATTCAGATTCGGATTCAGACGAAGATTAACCCAAACAAGTACCAGAATTGAGCAAGGATAATTCCGATAAACTTCCGGCTCCCATTACTTCAATTCTGCCACAAAAGAATAATAAGGAACGGTATTCTATTTTTATTGAAGAGGGATTCCTTATCGGGATATCTGAATCAACATTACTGGAGTACGATTTAAGAAAAGGTGTCGAAGTGACGCCTTTTCTATTTACAAAGCTCCAAAAAACGGAAGGGCGTCATGCGGTTAAATCGTATTGTATTAAAATGCTTGGACGCCGTGACTACTCCCGCAAAGAGCTTTTTGACAAGGCGATCAAAAAGGAGTATCCAAAGGATGTCATCAACTCGGTGCTTGATGAACTGGAAGAGAAAGATTATGTAAACGACCGTTCTTTTGCCCGTAAATTTGCCTCTGATAAAAGTCGGCTTAACAACTGGGGACCCGCAAAAATAAAGTCTAAACTCTACCAGAAAGGGATCTCTAAACATATTGCCGAACAGAGTATTGAACGGGCCTTCGAGGAATTGGACCTGAAACAGATTTTTCATGACTTGGTTAAAAAAAAGAGTCGCCGATTCCTGAGAGAGGAAGATCGATTCAAAAGGAAAAAGAAAATTTTTGATTATTTAAGCAGAAAAGGTTATCGATCAGAAAGTATTTTCAATCACCTGGATGAGCTGTTAGATTCACTTGACACATGAGCAACCTGACCCTTGAAAAAATAGTAAAATTTGTGCTCGGCACCGCCGGTGTTCTGGTCGTGGGTATGATTCTGTATAACTACGGCAATCTGCTGAGTTATGCTATCATTGCAATGATTGTCAGTTACATACTTGATCCCATTGTAAACCGGATGCAGTTCGCCGGAATGAATCGAACTCTGGCGATAATATTAACGCTGAGCTCGGTTATATTACTGTTGGTGTGGGTTTCCACCACAGTTATTCCGATTATTGCCACTCAAATGGTACAGCTGGCTAACCAGCTTAATATTGAAACGATCCAAAGCATTTTAAATCAAATTGAAAACCGTCTTACCGAAGACTTAACATTTCTGCCCGAAGGTTTTCTTATTGAAAATGTAACGCGCATCCTTGAAGAACTGTTTGACGTAGGTGAACTGCCTTCCGCCATAAGTAATATTATCGGCATTTTTACCAATCTGTTTTCTGCATTCTTGGTTATCCCGTTTGCCACATTTTTCTTTTTAAAAGATGGGAGTCAAATCCGGCGCGACTTGCTTCAACTTGTGCCCAACAAATATTTTGAGACAACCCTCAGCCTGGTAGATAAAATTGAGACCCGTTTAGGCTTGTATTTTCGCAGTGTTGTTTTGCAAAGTTTCCTTGTAGCCGTTTCTTCCTACTTTGCCCTGTCCATTGTTGACCTCAACAACGCTCTTTCGGTCGGTATATCAATCGGTATCGCTAATTCTATCCCCTATTTCGGCCCAATCATCGGTTATATTTTGTCGATTATCGTTTCTATCATTGAAGTGGGAGATTTTTCACTTGTACTTCCGTGTATGTTAGCCATTCTTGCGGTACAAATTTTGGATAACGTTGTTTTCCAACCACTTATATTTTCACGTTCCGCCGATATGCACCCCGTAGCTATACTATTCATAATTTTGATTGGAGCTGAGACTGCCGGCATCCTTGGTATGCTTGTAGCAATTCCTATCGCTACCATCATTAAAATTACGATAAACCAGTTCCGCTGGAGTTTCAACAACTATTACATCTTCCGTGCCAGTACAAAAAAAGAGTAGAATTTAGATTATAGTTGCTTTTTATTTTCATTATCTTGGCGATGCAATCAGATCAGCAATTTTTACAGGGCATTTCAGATTGAAAAATATTGTTGTTTTTGCTTCAGGATCAGGTACCAACTTTCAGGCTATTATTGATGCAATTGAGTCGGGCCAAATAAAGGCCCGTATCAATGGTTTATTAGCTAGTAAGCCAAATATTAAAGCCTTGGAACGTGCCCGTAATCACGAT
>JBEPXS010000201.1:0-6653 GCA_041641755.1 Balneolaceae bacterium | reverse complement strand
TGTAGGATAAGTCATTTGTATAGAATGAGATGTCTAAGGGAAGGGCCTTATTGCCAATTCTTCTGGTGGCTTACTTTAAACAGAATTTACGATTGACTGGTTAATACGTTCAATTAAAAGTACAAACATAGACAAGCTGAAAAATTATTACTGTATGACTTCAATGGAAAATGTGAAAGAGATCGATTTTGTTGAAAAAACCACCCTGGATAACGGGCTGAAGATTGTTACTGAAAAAATAGAAAGCGTTAAAAGTGTGACAGCGGGAATATGGGTTAAAACCGGTAGTCGTAATGAGAGTAAAAAACAAGCTGGTATTACTCATTTCTTGGAGCACATGTTATTCAAGGGAACAGAGAACCGTTCCTCATATGATATTGCGATGAGTATGGAGTCGGTAGGCGGCTATCTTAACGCCTTTACCTCTTCCGAATATACCTGCTATTACTCACGGTGCCTTGATACAAAGCTGGACAAGGCCCTTGATGTTCTTTCTGATATGGTTCTCCACCCGACGTTTCCTGAGGAAGAGATTAAGAAAGAGAAGAAAGTCGTGATTGAAGAGATGAAGATGTATCGTGACAGCCCTAAAGATCATCTGTTTGAAGAGTTCAGTAATGATGTGTTTAAAGGACATCCGCTCGGGCGACCCGTCATTGGCTACGAAGAGACGGTTTCCAATTTTGAACGCAATAACCTTTTTAACTATATGGATGACCGCTACCAACCCTGGAACCTGTTGGTAGCTGTAGCAGGAAATATAGAGCACGAGAAGGTCGTGGAAATAGTAAAACGCTATTTCGGAGAAGTACAATCTAAAGAACAAGAAGAACAGGATCAGAGACTTAACGACTATCAACCTGATCAAAAAACATATACCAAGCCGATAGAACAGACCCATCTGATTATAGGCAGAAGGGGATTAAACTTTGATCATGACGACAAATATAGATTACTACTTGCCAATACCGTATTGGGCGGTGGTATGAGTTCGAGGCTCCATCAAAATGTACGTGAACAACATGGATATTGTTATTCTATAAATACCTTTAACCAGTCCTATAAAGACACCGGGCTTTTCGGGATCTATGTCGGGACTGATTATGATTACCTGGACCACGTCCGGGAGTTAATCAACAAAGAGCTAAAAAAGATCCGGGAGGAGACGATTCCAGAACAGGAACTCCGGGAGGCAAAAGCCCAGCTTAAGGGAAAATTGGTACTATCACTTGAAAGTACCAGTAACCGGATGTCCAGATTGGCCAAAAGCGAATTATATTACGATCGGTTTATAACCATTGATGAGCTTATTCAGGAGATCGACAGTGTTGAAGAAGAAGAGATTAAGAGGTTTGCCGTTGATTTTTTCGATATAGATCAGTACTCAGAGGCGTTATTGATTCCGGAAGAAAAGAAGGAAGAAGACGACTGAATAGGGAGACCGGGATCGAGGAGAGGTGCACTGTACTAGCTTTTTAACGTCAGTTCGATATATGGATGCCCTAAATTTGCTGTGGAAGCTCTTTCCACCCATTACCCACCGAAGGAATCAGTGGGCTTATCCACTTTCAGCCTGCTTAAGCAGGCGACAGGCTCTTAGCCTGATGATTGTATCGTTAGGCGGTCGTAGAAATAGCTTTTACTCCTGAATAAATACAATTCTTATCTCTCTCACGTAAATCAGGTTTTAGGTATTAGTGAACCGGGATAAAGATTTGATTTGGCTTGTATGCTGGTAGTTCCAAAACTATGGATGAGATTGATCGAGGTTGAAGCGGAGCCCGTGTTCCTACGCTCGGAATGACAGCCTGAGTCTTATTTTTAGCCGAACTTTTATCATTAGCGTCATCTCAAATACCGGAATCTGCTGTCGGGTGGATGAAGAGATCTAATCCACAGTGCAGGGGCGAAAATCGAGGATCTTGATGCAAAGTACCAGGATGATCCAGATCTCTGGTCCACGTTGGATATAAAAACACCCACCCACATACTACTGGAGCATGCAGGCGGGCGCGTGGTTGAACGGGAAACGGAGCTCCCGAATTCAAACTGAATTTAGAGAGATAATCCAACGACAATATAAAGTTGCTCAGTATCTGGGTTTAAGATTACTGAGCCACTGAGGGGTATAGTCAGAGCATCAGTAACCTTTATATCCTTGCTGGTGCCAACTCCGATGTTAACAAGGGCAAATTCGCCATCTGACGAATGCCACCCGTCTCCACCCCCTACAAAGAGATCGGCGTTACCGGCAGAATAGCCAAGCTCGAAGTAAACATCATCACCGGCAGATCCTTCACCAGCAAAAATGTAGTTAGCGGAAAGCGAAAGATCTCCCACAGAATATCCACCATTAAGTTCGAAAGCATGGCTACCTTCATCGAAGAACATGGTCCCCGGATAATAGTAATCCGTTACCCCCAGACTTAATCCAAAGTCAAAGCTGTATCCGGTATACAGATCCATTTCCTGGAATCCGTCGTAACCCTGAGATCCCCATGCCCCGAGTGCGAAACCTCCTGCACTAAATTCGACATAGGGTTGTATAGAGGGCCCTGAATAGGCAACACCGCGCCATACGTAGGTACTATATAAATCAGCACCTGTTGTGATTTCTTGAGCCTGCACGGGTTTAAATTGTATGGAAAAGAGGAGTATGAAGACTCCTGTCAGTAAATATTTAAAAAATTTGTTGTTGGTATTCTTAGTCATAATATTTCCTGTGTTATAATGTTTAGTCATTAGAGTAAATGGTTGAACATTTATTTAGAAGCCGGCGGGAGTAACCACCATGAAACTCCCGTCGACTTCGTTTTTTGGATTGATTGGATGTTTATTAGTTAATTAAACCTCGCCTTCGATAAATTCGTCACTTCCGACAAATTCTGGATAAGCACGATTGTCATGTTCGTGCAGGTCAAGGCCTTTGGCTTCAAGCTTACCGTTAACACGGAGTCCCATAGTAGCTTTGATAATATTAAACGCGATATAGCTTACTGTGAATGTCCACAAGAATGCAGCGGCAATACCCAGCAGCTGTACTCCGATGATGGACGGATCAAAACCTTGCGTTCCAAAAAGACCGGCTGTAGTATCAAAAATACCGGCAGCGAGAGTACCCCAGGCACCACAAACACCATGGACGGCGATGGCTCCAACAGGGTCATCTACAAATTTTTCTAACCATTCAGATGCATACACAACGACAATACCTGCAATGGCACCGGTGATAATAGCAAAGCCGGGAGAAAGATTAGCACAACCTGCGGTTATACCGACAAGTCCTGCCAACACACCGTTAATTGTCATTGGGGCATCGGGTTTACCATCTTTTAACCAGGTAACGATCATGGAAAGAGTAGAACCTGCGCCTGCTGCCAGGAATGTATTCATGGCAATGAGTGCTATGCTGGTGTTACCGGTGGTAGTTGAGCCGGCATTAAATCCGAACCAGCCGAACCAGAGGATAAACACACCCAGTGCCGCAAATGGAAGACTGTGACCAGGTATGTGAACCGGTTTGCCACTTTCATCATATTTGCCGACACGGGGGCCAACAACGAGGGCGCCAGCCAGGGCAGCCCAGCCACCAACTGAGTGGACAACGGTAGATCCGGCGAAGTCGATAAAGCCAAGCGCTTCCAACCAGCCGCTTCCGTTAAATAGTCCTCCCCAGGCCCATGAACCGAAGATCGGGTAGATAATACCAGTAATCAGGATTGAGAATACAAGGTAGCCAGTAAATTTTGTTCGTTCAGCCACAGCACCTGATACAATGGTTGCGGCAGTTGCCGCAAATACGGCCTGGAAGATAAAGAATGCCCAGGTCCAGGTTTGTTCTTGACCTTCGATACCTGACAGGAAGAACCCGTCGGTACCTATCCAGCCACCAGCAGTGGTGCCGAACATGAGGGCGAAGCCAACTGCAAAGAAGACTAATCCGCCAGCGCCAACATCCATGAAGTTTTTCATAATGATGTTGACCGCATTTTTAGAACGGGAGAACCCGGCTTCTAAAAGTGCAAATCCAGCCTGCATGAAGAAGACCAGGATGGCAGCGAGTATAGTCCATACGTAGTTAATATTAGTTTGCGTGACAGCCTCTTGAAGAACCGCAGAGTCTGCCGCAAATGCACTTGTTGTCCCAGTCAGTATAAATGCCAGGATCATAATGCAGTATCTAATCATTTAAACACTCCAGTAGTTTTGTTAAGATTATTGAATTTACCTAAATATGTTTTGATCTCTCAAAACAGTTCCTAATGTATTTAGTTGAAAACAATAAATCAACTAATAAAATTATTTTATTTTTTAAATACTAGATAAAAAATAAGGGAATAGAGATAAAATACAGTAGTAAATTAGGTGAGCGAGGAGATGGGCCTGTAATAGCTATTAAGAGGGTTTTAGGGTGTTATATTTGTTTCGTCCGGCTAATATAAATTAAATTTGGGATAAATATCTCCTAAATAAATTAGGATATCAATAAAAATATTAAATAAAATTTAGGAATTGAGGTAGCGTTCGATATTTGCTGCAATCGTATTCCATGTTTTTGTGCGTGTTGCGTCATCATACTCAAGAAGAGTTAGCCTGAATCCATCCTTATTACTTGCAAACCCACTAAGAGGGACCACACAAATTCCGGTAGTCCCGAGGAGGTGGTAGACAAACCGTTTATCCATGGTAACATCCTGAATGTTTGATTTGACCAATTCCCTTATTCGAGGCTCTTCGATTTCAAGCCTTTGCTGATCATTTAACACACCATCCTCAAAAAGCACTGTCATGTAGAATGCTCCCTGCGGTTTGATCACCTTGATACCATCAACGTTAGAAAAAATATGGTAAGCTTCTTCGGCTCGTTGACTGAATATCTCTTTGCGGCGCTCGAGGTGATCCTGGTAGCGGGGGTCGCCCATTACCCGGGGTATAGAAAGTTGTGGGAGGTTCGTAGAGCTAACTTCCAGCATTTTAGCATTTAACAGCGTTTTGATATAGGTTCGGAAGGCGGGATATTTATCCTGATTGTACGCCTCAATCCATCCACAGCGTGCGCCAGGCCAGGGGTACTCTTTTGAAATCCCTCGCAAGGCAATGCCGGGTACATCACCAATCACTTCGCTGAGGGCGGCTGTATCACTGCCATTATATATGATATTGGCGTAGATCTCATCACAAATCATAAACAGCTTATGCTCGCGGGCAATGGCTACCATCTCCTCCAGAATCTCTCGTGGGTATACAGCACCTGTGGGGTTATCGGGATTGATGATCAGCATTCCGGCAATGGAATCGTTGTATTTAACTTTCTTCCTGAGGTCATCTACATCCGGCATCCAGCCGTTCTCTGGGTCCAGCTTATAGGTGAGATGTTTATATCCAGAGTGTGCAGCCTCTGCCGAAGAGTGGGTTGAGTAGGCGGGGGAGGGACCGATAACCCGGGCTTCCCGTTTTAGATACCCGAATATTTTACCAACAGCATCCCCCAGTCCGTTAAAGAAGATGATTTCGTCGGGCGATATCTGGCAACCACCGCGCTGATTTACCAGGTTGGCCAGGAATTCACGAGTCTCCGGATTTCCCTGAGTAGTACTGTAGCTGTAGCTGCTGTCATCCTCTACCAGGTCAATGATGATATCTTTGATCCAGTCAGGTAGCTTTTCACCTTTTTTTATAGGATCACCGATATTTTCCCAGGTGATAGGTAATCCAAGTTCACCGATCTCATTCGCAAAAGCGACAATCTCGCGGATCTCATAAGTCAGTTGACCCGATCCATCATGTAATATGTTTCTACGCAATTTTCCTTCCCCTTTAGATTCGAGGACAATGCTTTTGTTAAATGCCATCAGTGATGATATCAGTACTAGTTGAAGATCTTTAGAAAGTAATATTTCTGGTTAAAGAAACAAGTTCCAAGGTTAAAAACTATATAACTTAATTAAAAGCGAAAAATATCCCTATTACCATTTGAAATAATGAGGTGTATTGTATGGCAAAAGGATTATCAGGCTGGGATAAAGTAGGTAATGAATAAATTATGAATGTCGAAGAATTAGAAGATCAAAGGAAGAATAATCTTGATCTGAAGAGGCCTCCTAAATCCTTTGAATGTATTTGTAATATCTGCTATTCTTGGGTACACTTTTCACCAGATGAGAAGAGCATCTCGTTTACCAATTTAGCGTGCTGTGTAACAAGAAATGGAAATCAGCTAAAAGTTTAGATAAGCGATGGTTTATATAAAAAATCTTGCCGCCCATGAAGACCAGGAAGTGACACTTAAAGGATGGGTATATAATTATAGAAGTAGCAAAAACTTATATTTCCTGGAACTCAGAGATGGTACCGGTATCTGTCAATGCGTAGTTTCAAAGGATGATGTTTCGGATAAGGTATGGGAGACCGCTGATTCGCTCCGCCAGGAGAGCTCCCTCGAAGTAACTGGCAATATAGTCAAAGATGAGCGCAGTATCGGGGGATACGAGATGCACGTCTCCGGCATAAAGGTGCACCAGATTGCAGAAGATTATCCGATTACACCGAAAGAGCATGGTGTCGATTTCCTGATGGAGAACCGGCATCTCTGGCTACGCAGCCAGAGACAATGGGCAGCCATGCGGGTACGTAATGAGATTATCTACGCGATA
>JBEPXS010000200.1:0-6658 GCA_041641755.1 Balneolaceae bacterium | reverse complement strand
CCAACTACTTACAGGGATTAAAGTGGGTGGTACTGGATTCGAACCAGTGACCCCCTGCTTGTAAGGCAGGTGCTCTGAACCAGCTGAGCTAACCACCCAAAGAAATAATCAACATGTTTCAAATAACAAATGGCAATATCACTTGCTATAACGCTTTTTCGGGTAACCAAATAACTCCGGAAAACCGCTGTTTTTAGAGTGCACAAATATAAGAACTATTCATTCACGGGCAAAACATTTTATCGTGCTTCCTGTTTGAATATCGTTTACCTGCAAATTCGTTATTTAATAGATTCTTCAACACAGCTTTTAGTCGATAGTTACAGGTTTGAGGGTTCCATCTGATATCTTCCTAAACCTAAAACATTTAACCTTGTAACTTCCAACATTCAACAGACATTGTTCTAAATTTCTATTCCTGGTAATGTATTGCAAAGCAGGCATTATCTTTAAATAATCACTCCCGGAATTATATACCAGGTTAACAGTGTTAACTTTCTCTTGATTAATGATACGAAAAGCGCAACATTGCGTGTACGCTAAGTTACTTCATTTCATCAGTTTATTTGAAAAGGAGGCTCACAAATATGGCAGCAGACTCCAACAATGTTCAAGATGCCGTTTTGGTGGATGGTGGACGCATTCCGTTCCAGCGCTCTGGCACCGGTTATAAAAAATTGATGGCGTACGATCTCGGCCGTATGGCTATTGAAGGATTGATGGCGCTGTCGCCTGTAGAGCCCGAACAGCTGGACCGCGTTATCATGGGGTGCGTTATTCAGGATGTAAACACCAGCAATGTAGCTCGCGAATCGGCTCTGGGAGCAGGCATCCCCAACACTGTACCCGCCCATACGGTGACGATGGCCTGCATCTCCTCCAACCAGTCGATTACCAGTGCGGTTAACCTTATCCGTTCGGGACAGGCCGATATTATATTGGCCGGTGGTACCGAAACGATGTCGGATATCCCGATCCGGTTCCGTAAAAAGTTTCGGCAAAAACTGCTGGATGCCCGAAAGTACAAGTCGATCGGCGACTTCCTGAAATTCTTCAAGGGGCTACGTCCCTCCGATCTGTTGCCGGAAATCCCCTCCATCTCTGAATTTTCGACCGGGGAAACGATGGGGGAAAGTTGTGACCGGATGGCAGCTCATTTTAATATAGGCAGAGAAGAGCAGGACGAATATGCACTCCGTTCGCACCAACTGGCGGCCAAAGCCACCACCGAGGGATTGTTGGATGAGGAGCTGCTTCCCGCCCCGGTACCGCCTGATTTTGATACCATCACCCATGACAACGGTTTTCGGGCGGATACCTCGATGGAGAAACTGGAGAAGCTGAGCCCGGCCTTTATCAAGCCCCATGGTACCATCACGGCGGGCAACTCCTCCTTCCTGACAGACGGGGCCTCGGCTACCCTGATCATGAGTGAGCGCAAAGCACTCGACCTTGGCCTTCAGCCAAAAACCTACCTCCGTAACTACACATATGTAGCACAGGATCCTGAAGAAGAGCTGCTGCTGGGTCCCGCTTATGCAGTACCGCAAGTGTTGGATGAACGCGGTCTTCAACTTTCTGATATCGATGTTTTTGAGTTTCACGAGGCGTTTGCAGGACAAATATTGACTGTCCTTAAGGCACTTAACTCCGATACATTTGCACGGGAGAACCTGGATCGCGGACGAAAAGTCGGGGAGATTCCAATGGATAAGTTTAATACGCTGGGCGGGTCGCTCTCACTGGGTCACCCGTTCGGGGCTACCGGTGCTCGATTGATTACCACCGCATCAAACCGGCTGATCCGGGAGGATGGAAGCCTTGCTCTTGTTGCAGCCTGTGCTGCCGGTGGATTGGGGCACGCGATCTTACTGGAACGATATTCTTAATGAATAGAGAAATACCCGTTTTTTAATAATCGGTAATTTAGCCCGGAACAGGTAGTTTTTGTGATGGTCAAAGAGGTCAAGGGGCTGTTACCTTGGCCGATAAAGTAGTTTATATATACTGATAACCCTCTGAATCTCCCTTTATTAAGGGAGACCTTGAAACTACTCCCAGAGTTTAGCTCAAGTTTGGGATTCATAACATTGAAAATTGAAATTAACGCCATGAGTTACTTATC
Source organism: Balneolaceae bacterium (assembly GCA_041641755.1). Classification (GTDB taxonomy): domain Bacteria; phylum Bacteroidota; class Rhodothermia; order Balneolales; family Balneolaceae; genus JAMQKA01. The sequence goes on along the minus strand of JBEPXS010000200.1, from coordinate 4,533 downwards.
GATAAAACGTGAGAATGGAATAGGCGTCATTACACTTGATCAGCCCAATGAGAAAGTGAACAAACTCAATGAAACGTTGATCGGGGAATTTAGTGATCTCTTGAACCGGTTCCGGGATGATGAAGACCTCGATGGCGTGGTACTGATCAGTGGTAAAGAGGGCAACTTTATTGCCGGAGCAGATGTAGAAATGCTGAAAAACAAGCAGGCACCGGAAGGTATCGAAGAGCTGAGTCGAACGGGAAACAAACTGCTGTTGAGGCTGCAAAATTTTGAGAAACCGGTAGTCGCAGCTATCCACGGTTCCTGTATGGGCGGTGGACTGGAACTGGCGATGGCATGCCACTACCGTGTGGCCTCCAATCACTCCGATACGGTGATGGCCCAACCTGAGGTAAAACTGGGCTTGCTTCCCGGCGGTGGTGGCACGCAGCGTCTGCCGCGCTTAATAGGTCTGCAAAAGTCGCTGCCTTACCTCCTTACGGGTAAAAACATTTATCCCAGGCAGGCCTATAAAATGGGACTGATAGATGAACTCACTCATAAGGATGCGATCCTCACCGCTGCAAAGAAGGCTGTTTCCAAAATCAACAGCGGTTCGTTCAGTAGAAAAGACAAACGGAGCCTTTTGGAAAAAATAGTGGAGGGCAATCCACTTGGCCGAAAGATTGTCTTCTGGCAGGCACGCAAACGCACCCGATCCAACACCAAGGATAACTATCCGGCTCCACCGAAAATTCTGGATTGTGTTGAGACAGGCTACAAAAACGGTCTGGAAGTCGGTCTCGATAAAGAATCAAAAGCCTTTGGTGAGCTGGCTGCAACTTCAGAATCAAAAAATCTTGTCAATCTCTTTTTTGGGATGCAGGCAGCGAAAAAGAATCCACAGAAGGATTCGGCACGAGAGATCTCCAAAATGGGCGTACTGGGCGCTGGTCTGATGGGAGCGGGCATTGCCGATGTAAGTGTGAATAACGAGCTGAGAGTACTCCTAAAAGATCAGAACGTGGAGCAAGCCTCCCAGGGTAAACAGACCATCTGGGATAACCTGCAGAATAAAGTGAACAAGCATATCATCTCGGAATTTGAACGCGATCGCACCGCCAGCCTGGTTACTCCAACCGGTAGCTACGATGGCTTTGAAAATGTGGATATAGTAATCGAAGCAGTATTCGAAGATCTGGATCTCAAACAAAAAATGGTGAAACAGGTTGAGGAAGTCACCGGCGATCACTGTATTTTTGCATCCAATACATCGTCGCTGCCGATCAGTAGCATTGCCGAAGCTTCATCCCGGCCTGATCAGGTAGTAGGCATGCACTATTTTTCGCCGGTAAAGAAGATGCCGCTGGTGGAGATTATCAAAACCAGGCACACTGCAGACTGGGTTACTGCTACTGCGCGGCAGGTTGGAATCACCCAGGGGAAGCATGTTATTGTCGTAAATGACGGACCAGGTTTCTACACAACTCGAATCCTGGCTCCCTACATGAATGAGGCCCTGATCCTGCTGGAGGAGGGTGTGGCTATCGATCAGCTCGATTCTGCCATGAAACAATTTGGCTTCCCGGTCGGGCCCGCTGCCCTTTTTGACGAGGTGGGTATAGACGTATCTGCCCACATTACAGAGGTTCTGAACGAAATGTTTTCGGAACGCGGTGTTGAACCGAGTAACAAGCCTAAAGAACTACTGGAAGAGGGATACAAAGGACGCAAAAACAGGAAAGGGTTTTACAGGTATGAAGAGTCGGGCGATAAAAAGAAGAAAAAAGAACCCAACGAGGAGATCTACTCCTTTTTTGGTGGAACTTCGCATTCACAAAAAAATGTCGAAACTATCCAGCAGCGTATGGTCTTGACGATGGTTAATGAGGCTGCCTGGTGCCTGCAGGAGGAGATCCTCGAAAAACCGGAAGATGGTGATCTGGGCGCCATCCTGGGGCTCGGATTCCCCCCCTTCCTCGGTGGACCGTTTCGGTATGTCGAGCAACAGGGCACCGGAAAGATTGTGGACACACTGGAGAAATATAATCAGAAATTGGGTCCCCGCTTTAAACCCGCAGAAATATTAAAGAAGTATGCCAACCAGGGCAAAACATTTTATTAGAACATCGGTTGAATCTATCTTTTTAACTAGTGTTAGGTCTAAGATAAATTGTCGGGTCTATCTCTGGCTTGCGAACCCACCCCGCCTCGCTGCACTCGGTACCCCTCCCGGGAGGGGACTTATAGGTGCCCATACCAATATGGTTGAGCTGTTTCTCTGAAAACGGCATGTAGCAAATCCCCTCCCCGGAGGGGTGGATTTCGCGTGGGCTTGCGCGAAAGACGGGGTGGGTTCCCCGGGCCACTTCTTTGATGCAAACCGGCACGCTAGGCGTGACGCGACACTAGACAAGAACTCATATGACACAGGGATACTTCTTCCCTGAATGAGAAATTGTAAGTTTGCAGAAACAGTGCTACCTATTCACTCTTCCAAACAGCAAAACTTCTCATAGCCCTTCTTTTCTACCACAAAAATCGGAAATTGGGTCTCTCCTGCAGATTATACTAACTAAAAAAGAGCCTCCTTTTGTTAACGATGTTCATTTAAATAACCAAAATCTATATTAGTCGCTAAAATTGTCCCATCCTAACAAAAATAGTATCTTTACCCTCTTTACTGACACGATTAATTTAATCTAAACCCTTGTATATGCTATCGCTATTATTTCTGTTATTAACTGGTTCTCCTGAAGATGCCGGCTGGATGAATCTTGTATTCATCGGCCTCATTTTTGCTGTTTTTTATTTTTTCATTATTCGTCCACAGCAAAAAAAACAGAAAGAGATTGAAGAAAAAGTTTCAAATATGGAAAAGGGAGACAAGATCGTTACCTCCGGTGGAATTATCGCCAAGGTTACAAGTGTTGAAGATGATTCTGTACTTGCCGAGGTTGATACTGATGTTAAAGTACGGTTCACCAAGAATTCCATTACCGATGTAAATCCCAACAAGAACGATTAACTGATTATGACGTCCGACAACGTCGAGTTTGATAGCATCGAGTCAGCTATCGAAGATATTAAACAAGGTCGCATGGTTATTGTGGCTGATGATGAAGATCGTGAAAACGAAGGCGACTTTATCATGGCTGCTGAAAAAGTTACCCCCGAGGCTATAAATCTGATGGCCAAACACGGGCGCGGCCTTATCTGCGTACCTATCACCCGCCAGAAGGCGTATGAGCTAAATCTGGACTATATGGTTACAGAAGGTGCAGATCCTGACGAAGCAGCATTTACCGTTTCGGTCGATCATAAGAAAACTAACAGTACCGGCATTTCGGCCTCTGATCGTGCCAATACTGTTCGGGAATTAATTAAGGACAATGCCAAACCCGACGAGTTCCGCCGACCGGGACATATCTTTCCTCTCATAAGTACCGAGGGTGGAGTTTTGCGGCGTGCCGGCCATACTGAGGCCTCAATCGATCTGGCACGACTGGCTGGGTTGGAACCGGCGGGTATCATCTGTGAAATCATGAAGGACAATGGTGAGATGGCACGCCTGCCCGATCTTGTTGAAATTGCCGAAGAGTTCGACATGAAGCTGATCTCCATTAAAGATCTGATAGCCTACCGGATGGAGAATGAGTCCCTGGTTCGCAAGGTTGTGGATGTAAAGCTTCCGACAATTTATGGCGACTTTACTTTGCACGCCTTCCAGGAACGCCTGACGGGCGACCATCACCTGGCACTGGTCAAAGGCAAATGGGAAGAGAGCGATCCTGTATTGGTACGTGTACACTCCTCCTGTATGACGGGTGACATTTTCGGATCCAAACGATGCGACTGCGGCGAGCAACTGCACCAGGCCCTGCTTAAAGTTGAAAAAGAAGGCCAGGGTGTGGTGCTCTACATGAATCAGGAAGGTCGCGGAATCGGGCTGGTAAATAAGCTGAAGGCTTACAAGCTGCAGGAACAAGGCATGGATACGGTAGAAGCCAATGAAGCACTTGGATTTGAGCCGGATCACCGAGATTATGGCGTCGGAGCCCAAATCCTCCGTTCACTCAATGTTTCAAAACTACGGCTGATGACCAACAACCCGGTCAAGCGTGTAGGGCTTAAAAGTTTTGGACTTGAGATGGTTGAGCGCGTGCCTATTGAGGTGGGGGCCTATCCTGAGAATGCCAAGTATCTGAAAACAAAGCGTGACAAGATGGGTCATGAACTTAAGCTCGATGACATGGATCCACACAGCCCGGAATTTCTCAAGAGCATTGTCACCGATGACTGACGAGCGAGTTAATAAGTAGTAGGGCGAAAGTATTTAACGTGATCTCGAAATCATTTCTGTTTGAGAAGCGCATCTCCCAGCGGTTTTTGGTGATCGTTCTTTAGCTCAGACGACCGTCGGGGTTTCCTCATCGAAAAATGAACATCAGAACTAAAGGGAAGACGTCCGGTTTGAGGTGTGTCTCCTCTAACTGTCTTTGTGGTGTTCATTTTGGCTTGGCCCAATCCCGAAAGGGTTCGGGACCAGCC
>JBEPXS010000199.1:0-6660 GCA_041641755.1 Balneolaceae bacterium | reverse complement strand
CTCCCCCCGGGTTACTGATAACGTTCTGCCAGATCAGTTATCTCTTCCAAGTCACTTCGATCCCCATTCACAGAAAACGGGAAAGTATGCTCCTCCATCGTCTGTAGAAACAATAGAGCCTTTCTGCACAGTACTGATTTGTGGCAGCCCCACAACAAGGAAGGAGATGAGAAAGATACAGCTCGTCAATCGATGAAGTTACCTGCTTTCTTCAGGTTCTACTTTTTTTTTTGAGACAGTTTAAGATTGTCAGTTAACTTAGTCGCAATCTTTATCTCCATGATTGTGAGATTATTATTTTCATTTTGATGAGTTAAATATCCAGTACTGCAGTAGCTATTGAGTTCCCGGGAATGTATAGGGGCTTATCGGAGCTATAATCCTCCTCTTGGTAGAAGTCACCCTCAACACTAATGTAGGCCTTTCCACTGCTGATCGTTTGGCCACTGACCTCCAGTTGCAGATTCTTTCGGCTGCTGTATGGATTTACAGCAATAAGTGTCAATTGATTCTGCTCAGGATTCGAAAATGCTGAGATATATAACGCCTGGTTTTCTGATTCAACCCCGATGCGGGTATATCCCTTGTCTATATGTTTGGCGAAATGCTTCATTACATAATAGAAGGGCGTTAACTCATAGTTACCTTCACCGTCTACCTGGACCATGGCATTCTGGGAGTTTTCAATCCACATCATTTCCCAGTAGATATAGGCCGAAGTGTTGGCCTTAACCAGCACGTTATTGATAAACTGAGCAGTTTTCATCCACGACATCCCGGAGTATTCGCTCATGATGTTAGGCTTGTCATTGTAAAAATCCCTTATTTTGGTCAGGTATGAATCCGTATCATCGATGGAAGTACTGCTGTTAAAATTATAGGGATGATACGCGTACATCGGCACGTAATTCTTATTGGAGAGCACGTCGGCAAAGGTATCGAACGGTCCATCCTGAAGATCCTGGGATTCAGGTCCAATCAGCTCAGGAGGATTGTTCATACTTTGCAGTTGTTGGTGTATCATATCGATGGCAGTTTCATATCCGGGATAAGAACTTGTCTCGGTGGCCTTCCATACGCTGGTTTCCCATTGGTCGGTAGAGTAGGTAGGTTCATTCTGGATGCTCAGGTATTCCGGTGTAAAGCTGATATTATTCAGAACATCAACCCAATATTGAGTGAATTCCTCGTACATAAAATTACCGCTTTCATCCTTTTTGAGGTTACCTTCTTCGAGAGCGCCATTACTTTTTAGCGCAGAGGGCGGCGTCCAGGAACTTAGCAGAACATCAATCTCGGGATTGTGCTGCTTGGCAAGATCGTACAGCTCATTAGTAGCATTAAAATGATAGACAAACCACCTTTTTTCCATCTGATCCGTGGACTTATTTTGTGGATATCCCTCGGGATAATACCAGTTTTTAAGGCGCAGAATATCGGTTCCCAAATCATCGAAGATTAACTGGCTGATTTCATCTTTATTTGGACTGCTGGTTATCCGGTCACAATACCAGGTGAGCGCACCACCAAAACCGATCATCTCCTGATGGGTTTCAGAAGGATTAAGTGTTACTTTTTGAGCATTTGCAAAAGGATCTGTTTCAGAGTCTCCGGGGTCTGTTGGTGTTTCATCCTTACAAGAAATGAGCAGGAGCAGGGAAAGTATGAAAGGGATGCAACCGTTTACACGCCAGGTTTTTAATAACTGCATGATAAATATATTTACTCGTTAGGGATTGAGATTGGACAAGACGACTCAACCAGATTCTATGAAAATGATTGCTATCCTGTATATTCCCTGACTACTGGCATGATATTGCATTCCATCAACGTTGTCAACAATTTTAGTCTGGAATTATAAAAATATCTGGAACTGAACCACGACATATATTTGGTGTAACTATTTATCAATAAGCTGGAAAAATAAATAACTAACGACTTTTTGGTTTGTAGGACTCTTCATTCTGGGATAGATAAAATGAGGAGATCATATTGAAAATTGTATCTAATAAGTGTACGTACATTACACTTAAATTTAGTACTAAATCTAAATACCATAATTCAGATTAGTTTTATATGAGCAAATCAGAATGGGAAAGTAGGGTCAAGCGTCTGCATGAAATTATTTTTGAAGCCGATACGAAAGCAGGAAAGGCATTTGATGTCATTTTAATTGTAAGCATTATCGCCAGTGTATTGGTTGTTATGCTGGACAGTGTAGCTTCATACCGTGAGGTGTACGGCGATTGGTTTTACCAGATAGAGTGGTTTTTTACCATCCTGTTTACCGTAGAATATTTTTTGCGAATTATATCGGTAAAAAGGCCATGGGGATATATATTCAGCTTTTACGGGCTTGTAGATCTGTTTTCAATTCTGCCGACATATATCAGTATTTTACTGCCGGGAAGCCAGTATTTCCTGGTTATCCGCATCTTACGGGTACTACGGGTATTCCGGGTCTTGAAATTTACACAGTATTTGATTGAGATAAATCAGTTGCGAGAAGCGCTGGCCTCATCCCGTCGCAAAATAACTGTATTCATATTTACTGTAGTCACCATAACAGTTATTGTAGGTTCATTAATGTATGTGATTGAGGGAGCAGAAAATGGCTTTACCAGCATACCGAAAGGTATTTACTGGGCAATTGTGACACTGACTACAGTTGGATATGGGGATATTTCTCCTCAGACGAATCTCGGACAGATGCTCTCGGCTTTAATCATGATTATGGGATATGGAATCATTGCCGTGCCAACCGGAATTGTTACTGTGGAGTTAAGCAGGGCCACCCCCAAAAGCCGAACGACGGAAGTATGTCGTTACTGTTCACGAGAGGGGCACGATACCGATGCGGAATACTGCAAATATTGTGGTGGAAAATTGAATCCCTAGCTGCCAGTTGATTGTCTGAGGTCAAAGGAAACTTTATTGAGTTGCTCCAGAACACCAGAGCCAACTCTGATAACTTTTCTTTGGATTTAGGCAGGTGAAGAAATTCGTTTGAATGGATCTCAGACCAATACAAGTCTCCCCGGTCGTATTGAATATCTATTTGTTTTTATAACAATGCGCAATTATTTGAGCTTTTACTACAAATTGCCTCGACTAACTTCTCGCGACCAGGTGTATTATTGACGTACCAATCATTAATACATTTAACAAAAAGTTTAAAGCTTTATCCCTGGAAACAGAACTATTTTTTCTATTGAATTCTCAAACCGATCTCATGTTAATTAAGAAAGAAACCAGTTGTAAGAGGTATACCAGTACACTAAGAAGGTGGGAGATTATTTCTTTAAAGAAAAATAAGCTGTACTTGGGATATTTATTTAAGCTTTTACAATTAAGATGGGGAAATACTTAAAAAATTTTAGGCAACGGCTTTTTGAGGTTTTCGATTGGTTTGGGTAAGTCCATCCACCAAGTCCTGAAAGGACTCTATCTGGATTTTTTGCTGTCTCGTATCCAGCATAATTTTCCCATTGAGAACTAACTGATAAGGATGTCCCCGGTATTCGAAATCTACAATATCCAGCTTCTTTTTGGCATCGTGGTAGGGTCTGCTAACATTTTTTGCAAAGACAATTTCATATTCGAGCTGTTGTCGCAAAGATTTGAATAAACGCTTTTTCATGACTTGCCTCTTATCCGTTTTAGATTGCCTAAATTAAGATTGAACTCTTGAATCTATTCGCCTGCAAATGATGCTGATCTGAGTTTCAACAAATAATTGATAAGATGCCAGTATGTGAAAGGATTTTAACCTAAATAGGGGATTATTAAAAAATCTTAATGTCAGTCAACTTTAATCTTGTATTATTCTTCGGTTAATCAGTATCGTTGTCATCATTATTATCAGCCAAATTTAGAAAAGCTTCATAAGCTTGTAGGGCCTCCTCCAGTTTTCCTGAATCTTCCAATAACTCCGCCTTTGTAAACATAGACTTTTCTAAATAATCCTGTTTACGGTCAGTATCTTTAAATCGGGTTATGGCCTGATCAATAGCTTTCAATGCCTCTTCATCCCGATGGACTTCTAGCAGGATATCTACACGTTTTATATATGCATGATCAACCGGTTCAACAAAGTCATCCTGTTCTGTATCTTCGAGTCGATCAATAATTTTATTATAGGTGGGAATCAACTCTTTATGCAACTCGAGTGATTCCTGGGATTTCATTTTTCTGATAAGAGCAAGAGAAGCCTGTTTTTGCAATTCTTGATTGTCCGCATCGGCAAAACGTTGAAATACCTCTTCCAAAGCTGGAAGCGCATCCTTGTACCTCTCTAACTTGTATAACAGTGCAGCTTTTTTTACAAATGCCTTGTTTATATAACCGACCTCTTCAGGTAAATCCACTATATCTTTATCCGTGACTTCTATGTCCTCTTTCGTGGAATCTGTTGTTTCTACTTCTTTGGGTTCCTTTTTTTCTTCCGCTTCATTTTCTTTGTTTTCTACATCTACCTCAAAAGAGATGATTTCAGTTTCATCATCAGGCTGTTCTTCTTCCAAAGCCTTGGCATCTTCAGTTTCCGTTTCATCGGTTTCTCCTGTGTCTTCTTCCGTTTCCCCTTCTTCAGAAATTATTGTCGGAGCTTCATTAACGTATTCGATGATATCATAGATCTCATCGATTGACTTTTCTTCAAATTCATCCTTTGACAAAATATCTTCATCAGATGAGTCCTGCATTGTGGATTCTTCCTGCTGTGGCTCTGTCTCTTGTTGAGATTCTTCTTCCTTAACTTCTGTCTCAGACCGTTCCTTTACTTCCACCGAGCTGCCATTTGTCGTCTCTTCAGAATCAGAACTGCCATTGCTATATTTATGGGCAATCTCTTTTACAATGGATTCAATATTTGAACCTCCCGATCCTTTCTGCTCCAGAACTGATTCCAGTTTTTCTACGCCTACATAATCAACCAAAGCTTTGAATGTATTTGCCATATAATTGAGTATGATATCAGATTTCTCACTTCCAAAGTAAATCCTGAACATTTCTGATATCTCGTCAGCCGATGACTTATGGATTTCAGGGTCATCTTTAAACAGGTCACCATAAGCTTTTATAATGCCATAGGCTATAGCTTCTTTAGACGATTCCTGATTCCTGAATTTCTCAAAGAGGGGAGTAGGGGTCCCATCTTCCTCCAGCATTCCCAGTTCTTTAAAGAGATAAAGGACCAAAAAATCAGGATGGGTGGAATATCCCAGTTCTTCCAGATATTCCTCATCTATTTTTTCTGGAAGCGTGTCCGCTGTCTGGAGCGTTTCAACAATAGCCTTGAACTTGTTGGTGTTAACCAAAAATTTTTCTGTAATACCCATAATGTGCCTCTTAAAATTAAAACAAGCCGGGTCCTTTTGTCTCTATCCGCTTTGTGTTTATGTAGAATTTGTAGACAAAAGTTTTATATAAACCCTTACTTTTGCAAAATATTTCTTTAACCGATGATATTAATTTGGGTAGTATTTTGCAGTTGTAGCCGCTTGTAATACTTTTTCGTGTTTTAAGATGTTAAATTCTAAAATTTCGCTTTTATAGTATGTGCCCAAAAATGAGGCTCTGGAGTTTATCATGTTACACAAAAAAATATTATATGATGCCTCTCAGTGGTTTCAGACTATGATATTCCTTATATGTTGTACCTATTATATATTTTATATATAAGCTATTAAATAATGTAATAATCAATAACTTGTCTAATAATACAAAATATTAGCCTTTTTAATTAATGTATCTCTTTTTGTAATAATATTATAATCTTCTGGTTATTTTGGTGTTCGTATAAGCATAGGTAGTAAAGCCAGCTTTTTTAACCCCAAATGTCTAATTCACAACTGAATATAGACCATTTAACCTCATTCAATTCATTACTCTTTATCCGAAGTTTGTCTGGAAATCCACTTGGTAAGCTCATGAAGGAGTTTTGGAGTAATTGTTGTCTTAATTTGAGGAATTTCGTCAGGCAAACCTGTAATTGCGGGTTGCAACCAATGATTTAGTCCCTCAAATATTTGTATTGAAACGTCATGCGAGGGGCTACTTGAGAGGGCAGATCGCATTGGCTTAGCATTCTGGCTTGGAGGGACTCCCAGATCCTTACCGCCGAAACATGCCAAAGTTGGCACATCGATTTTTTCAGAGTTGGCCGTGGATCGTAACTCACAAAATCCCTAAACCAAGGCATAGTATTTGCTTCTAACCGTGAGTGCAGTGCCTCTCCGGTAATACCGTATTGCATTAAAACGGATCGGATACGAGAGGCAGCCTCCGAAGAGTCGGTATCTGATCGAATGATGCCAAACAGTTTGTTACTCAATGTCTGAACTGAATCAACCATTGCACCTGAGCTCCCAGTCACAGCCTCCATTCGGGAATTTTGTTTCGAAAGGACTTGGTGTCCCGGCAGGCTAAGTGGCATTAGAAGTACAAGAAAGGCAGCCCTTTGATATTTTTCATGGACCAATGGGGCTATCATGGCTCCCTCGCTGTGACCGATCAATCCCGTATAATCTGACGCAATTTCTGGTTGTTCTTTAAGGATGAGCATACCGGCACCAGCATCACGGGCAAAATCTTCCAGGTGGGCAGATCTGAAACTTCCACCAGATTCACCGACAACACGTTTGTCATTCCGAAGTACGG
>JBEPXS010000198.1:0-6670 GCA_041641755.1 Balneolaceae bacterium | reverse complement strand
ACTTCTGAAAAGTGTTTATAGCCCCAAAATTAGGTGCTAGCTCCCTAATCGATGGACAAAAAGAAGGGCTTTCATTTTTTAATTTGTGACACATATCCTTCTTGTATACCAAATCGATTAGATCAGAATACACCAAGCAATTAGCTCTTTTTTAGATATTCCCGAATGGGATTCCAGTAAACTTCTTCCCATTTTTCATGAAATTGGTCGGGGGTATAAGCATGTACCACTTCTATTTTAGCACCTTCCTTCGTATCTGAAAAAACAAGGGTTAATACCGAGTCCAGATCGTCTTCCTCCCAGATGTTGCCTCTCCACGTCTGTACAATCATTCTGTTTGGAATAATCTTCAGGTTTTCACCTGTTAGATTTCCGTCCAAAAGAGAAAAGGTATCCCCCTCCTTTTTAGTAATTTTTGCTTTAGCCCCGCCATGAATTGCGGAATGTTTTTCGGGAGTCACATATATATCAAATAATTCAGCCGCGGTTGTACCTTCAAATTCAACCTTTTGCAGGATTGTATTATTCATTGCTGTCTTGATTTTATTCATAGTTGAGTTAAACTACTAGTTCAAATAACCTTTTTATTAAACCATATAGTTGAATATAATAGAATCTATAATTTTATTCAACCTATTGGTTTAATAAAATTCACTCCATTCTAGTTCTCTTCCATACTTGTGAGAATTGAGAGGGAGTGAATAAATATATTCGTATCAGAAATATCTCCTGATATCAAGCTGCAGGTAGCTGTCATTGCGGAAGGCATGCAACAGTTCATTTTGGGAGGTGTTCAAAAAGGCACGGAGTTGCAGCTCGGCTTTCCATCGGTCCCCCAAACGTCTCTCAGCCTCCAGATTCAGGAAAAGGCTGCTCTCCTCGATGCTATAGACTCCACCTGCCAGAATCGCCGTGCTCTGGATATCGTTAAAGGCCAGCCGGGTGCCGGCAAACAGATGATTGTCAAAGAGTGAAGGCGGCAGTTTGGGGATAACCTCGTTCTGGGGACGGCCATCAAAAAGGTATTCGGTGAGTACTCCGATATCCAGACCGCTGTTTTGCACATTTGAGAATGTATACTCGTACCCGGTGGTGAAGGCAAAGAACTCTTCCCCCTGCGTCGTACGGAAGATACTCTCCCACTTTAACAGCCAGCCGCCCTTGGTATACTGCAGGTCCAGGCCGGTCTGATTCATCAGAAAATAGGCCTGGATGATGTCTGAATTCTGTGAGTTGTCCCTAAAACGAAAGGCAGGTTCCCGGCTCGTGCCATAAAAATGACTAACTCCCACATCGAAGTTGCCAAAGAAGTGCGACCAGCGGAGTGCCAGGTCCGTATGGAACTGCTCGGCGCCCGAATCATAGACCACCGCGTCGTCCTCTACAGGAACCTGGAAACGAAGCCTGCCATCGCTGCCCGGGAAGGTGCGTTCCCTGAAGCCCGGCAGCAGATAAAAATTCAGGATACCCCAGCTCCGTATCCAGGTAAAGTTGACCATCGGTTGCCCCAATTTTTCCTCCCCATCCAAATCCTCAATAAAGTCGGTTTGGTTGATAACATCTACCAGGTGTTGCGACTCAGTCACGCCCCAGAACGTCTTTTGGATACCGATCTTCAGATCCCAGTTGTCCCGGTAGTGCAACCAATACAGCTCCCGGATGTCAACATGCGTCCGACGTGAGTCGTGCTGATCCAGCCTTAAAAAGGGAGTGAACCGTATAGTGTGGTTTCCCTCACCAAATTCGGTGGTGAGTTCCGGCTCAAAGTATAGAGAAAATCCACTCAGGTCCTGGTCACTATATAAGGGAGATTCGGGAAATATCCGGGTTTCCAGTCCTATGTAACCAGCCACTTCCTGTGCAGCTCCCTTTTCGGGAAAGCCAAACCCGGTGGCAAGCAGCAGTATCGCCAGACCCAGTAAACGTTTTTGAATATACATTCCAGTCCTTTCAGGTTTAAACATTTATCGGGCTCGCCTCAGGCTGTTTTTATTAAAATCATTTTCATCCAGTCCCGTTTTAAATTGATAATTTTCCCAGATCAGCTCTGTGCTTTTACCTGTAATATGATTTTCCATCTTCATCATATCGGCTCTCCAGAATTTACCGGCATACTGCTGGTAATCTTCATATATCAGGGTCTTCAGCAGGTCGTTTTTGCGATCATAAAAATCGATTTTCCAGATGCGGTACTCATCTTGGTCGTACCACACCATCTGCCGGGTATATCCTGATTTTTCATCAACAGGGTATCGCTCTATCACAAACATAGGTTTGCCGTCCAGCGGCTCTTCACGCAAAAACTTGTAAGTGTACTTCTCTACCTCCTGTGAAGTGATATCCTCGTATGCAAACTCGCTGCCCATAAAAGGGCCGGACTTATTGTCGGAAGAGATTCGCTTTACCCGCTTCAGTGCCGGCAGGTACAGCCACTGGTCATCAGGACCCGTCTTGTGAGTAAACGACAAAAATGCCGTACCTTTGACGTCGCGCGGAGTATCAAAAATGGTGAGTGACTTGTCGCCATCGCCTTCCACCTCCAGTACCCGATTTCGGATTTTTCGCACGCTCTCCTCCCCGTGGCTGTTGCGTAGAATCATGGTCAGCTCAGCGGCATAATCCTCAAATCCCGTATCACGCCGGTCGGCTTCTTCAGCGATCTGAAGGCCTCTCTCCTCCGGGCTCTGACCACGGACGATAAACATGGGTGAAAGTACAAGCAATACAATAAGTAAATATCTCTGTTTTAAGTTATTCATCGTGCTTAATATTTATGTTACAAGTGTCAGTTAAATTTATTTGTTGTCCACAACCGCTACTTCCAGAACTTCCCCACCGGCCTCTACTGGCTGTTTTGAACCTTCCAGCATCATAAGGATTGGTGGCAACAGCAGGAAATCGGTAATCAGAGCGATGCCGATAGTGATGGCGGTCAGCTGTCCCATACCGGAGTTCATGGCGAAAGCTGAGAATGCGAGAACACTGAACCCGATCATCAGAATAATGGTAGTCACCAGCAGGGCTACACCCACTTTTGTAAAAGCATAGTGTATAGCCTGCGTTGTGGTGTATCCTTTTTCGCGCCTTGCCCGCAAGTATTTACTGAGAAAGTGAATGGTATCGTCCACTACAATACCCATGGTAACCCCAAATACCATCGAAAGCCCAATATTGATCACTCCGTTACTCATGCCCCATACTCCAAAGCCCACAGCGATTGGCACGAGATTGGGAACAAGACTAATCAAACCGATTTTGATACTGCGGAGAGCAAATATCAGGATGATTGAAATCAGGAAAAGTGCTCCGATCCCCCCGAACATCATACTGCGAATATTTATGCCGGATATATTGGAAAACATTACCGCCGGACTGGCACCATAAGCAGCCATATTGGGTAACCCATTATCTCGTAGCCACTGCTCTCCCCTCTCGGTTATATTTACCACCTCCGAAGCACTTATATTGTCCAGGGTGACGGTAAACCTTGTTGCCGATTTGTCTACATTGATCTGATTGTTCAGATCCAGTCCGTACGGTAACGACATCTCATACAGCAATAGGTATTGCGCGGCCAGCTGGCGCGACTCCGGAATGCGATAATAGGTGGAATCGTCGGCATGCATATTCATATTCAGCCGTTTTATAATGGTCGTAAATGAATTCACATTCATCACATTTGGTTGCTGCTGGTACCAGCCCGTAAACTCATCTACTTTCCTAAGATATGCCGGATCCGTGATACCATTGGTTCCCTCAGCATCGAGTGAAAATTCAATCGTGTAAACACCGGTCAGGTTTTCCATCGTGTAATCGGTATCCTTACGGAAGGTGACGCTCTCGTCAAAATATTCTACAAAGCGGTCATCCAACTCATTTTCAGGAATAAAAGCAGCCGCAAATAAAACCGACGCCGATACCGTCCAAAGCAGGGGGCGGTTATAACGAATCACAAAATTCGCAAGAAGGCCCATTAGCCCGGCCTCTGACTCTCTTCCCACTTTTACCTTTACAGGTACAATAGCCATAAAAGCAGGCAGAAAAGTTACACTGATCAGGAATGCTGCGGTAATGCCCACCGCTGTGATATTACCCAAGTGAGCGATTGGCGGAATTTTGCTAAAATTCAAACTTAGAAAACCCAGTGCTGTAGTCAGGCTGGTCAACATAACCGGCTGGAAGTTAATGCGCATGCTTTCGACCAGAGCCTCATACTTTGTGCTACCTGAGCGCATCTCCTGTAAGAATGTGATCAGAATATGGATACTGTCAGCGATGGCCAGTGTCATGATAATTGTCGGTGCTGCCATGGAAGGCGGTGTAAGGTAAATTCCGTAGTAACCTGCAGCCCCCATCGCTGCCATAACCGACAAGGTGATCACCAGGAAAGTACCTATCGTTCCACTGAGAGACCGAAGCGCAAATATCATGATGATCAGCATCAGTCCGTACATCAGGGGTACAAGGGTCATCATATCGGTCGACCCCGCATCGGTAAAGGCATTATCCAGCATCGTGAATCCGGTCAGGCGTATTTCAATATTGGGATGGGCCGTTTCTATCTGTTTAACCAGTTTACGCGCATGATTCACCACCGCGGGTATCTCCTGCATACTCTCACGCGGATACTGCAGGGTAACGTTGACCCCGGTTACACTGGCATCATCAGATATGAGCTGGTCAGCAAGCAGTGGGTCTTGCAGAGCTACCCGGCGTGCTTTAATGATCTCTTCTTTAGTAAAGTTCTCGGCGTCCTCTACCAGATCTTCAACAACCAGGTTATCTTCATTAGCTTCTGTATGCTGAAAATTAGTTACCGAATTGACCCGTATGGAGTATGGAATCTGCCAGGCTTTCCTGGTTAACTCCTCCACAACAGGGAGTACATCTTTGTTAAAGACACCCCCATCCTCCGGTGTTACTACAAAGAGTATGTTGTCGGCCTTTGTATAGATTTTCTGAAGTTTATCATAGGCAACGAGGCGTTCGTAATCTTCTTCGAAGAAGTAACGATAATCGTTTGCTATTTGCAGGTTACGAGCCCCGAAGGCAATAGCAAATACTGCCACTATAGTCGTCAGTAACACCCACCACTTCTTGCGTATTATTCCCCGGGTATATTTCTCAATCCATGTATCAAAAGATGATTTACTGTTTTTCCTATTCACTTTTTTCCTGTCGATTTAAATGTTTACAGATATAGTTATGCTACTTGGTACGTATTATTTATGGATCGACCCAATTTGTAACTATAATTGTTACAAATTAGATTAAAATTTTTTTCTCTACAGGTTATTCAATTTTAACTGGTATTCATCTACAAACCGATCTACCAGCTCCTGAACCGGTGTTTCATCATCCTGGTATTTGTCCCGAACCGACCTCTCTACCGTCTGTGCTGTTATATCCATAAGCGAAACTTTTTCCAGTTTTTCGATCAATCCATCATAGGTTTCCTTGAAAATTTCACACAACACAGGTTGAATATTTTTTCCGATAAGACATTCCTGATTAGGCTGACACGAATGCATTTGAAACAAACCATCTTTATCCTCAACCGCCGAAAAAATGTCAGCCAGTGTTATATCTTCAGGGGCCCTCGAAGGGTAGTACCCCCCATAAGGTCCCGAAATTGATTCCACAAATCCGGCTTTCTTTAGACTGCCCATTATGCGCCGGATAACAACCGGGTTTGTATTTACGCTCTCGGCAATCTGGTCTGATCTGACGTATTGCTGACCGCTAAATTTATTTTTAGCTGCCAGGGTAACCATGATATGTATAGCCACTACGAAACGACTATTGGTATTCATATAAGTAGCTTTTGCTTTTAAATTTGAAACCAAGTTAGTTACAATAGCAATGCCAGTCAAATTGTCAACTGCAATAGATGAAAGAACGAATGTGTTACTCAAAAAGTTAGATGTACTGGAACCTCTCTGGTTCCAGCACATAGGATTTATTTGGAGTCGAAGTCATAATAAACAATCGAAATCAATAACTGTACGAAGCTATTTCAATAGTTACCCATTTGACATCAAACTTTCTGCATAACCGGGTCACAGGTATCGGTCAATACTTCTCTTCAGACTTTTCCCAAACATGACAGCAGAAATTTCTCAAGTTGGTGATAATGATTTCCGTTTACTGCGGCTTTCATTGTATTGTTATCAATTATTTTGGTTGACAGCCACCAAATGTATAGAGCCTCCTGTCGTTAAGTTTTTCCGTTCGATTCAATAATATACAAGCTCACCAAAAATGAAAAAAAATTGACGTGACTCGGAGTAATTTGGTACGAAAGGGAAGTCACCTATTCTATTTGTAATAAAATTTGTTACGAATAGGAAAATTATTATAATAATAACGTTTCAGCATCAGATAACATCTGACTACGTGGAACTCTTGGGAGTTTTACAAAAATTATCTATCAACAAAACAGAGATGGAACAATCAAAACAACCCGGGGTGGAACGGAGAGAGCTTTCAGCCGTAATGTTTGCCGACATGGTGGAGTATACAGGACTTGTACAAGATGACGAACCAAAAGCCAGAAAACTTCGCAGCCGATACCGCGAACTACTCACCGACTGCCTAAACAAACACAATGGAACAATCATACAATATTATGGTGATGGAGCACTGTGTACATTTCGCAGTACAGTAGAGG
>JBEPXS010000197.1:0-6689 GCA_041641755.1 Balneolaceae bacterium | reverse complement strand
CTGGCATACGGCGAAATAGTATGACTGTGATTGATCCTCAGACTTTTCTGGACGTTCGTGCTAAAATTTGGATCAGTCGGTTCCAGTGAGGAATTGTTCCGGGAGTACCCCAGCTGTACTCCACCGTTATATTTATCCCGGACACTATACCGGGTGCTGGCATCCAGGAAAAAAGTACCGGATGTAAATATATCGACCGATGCCTGCCCTACCAAATGGTCATTAAAATATTGGAACCACCCGAAATTCTGCAGGCCTAGTCCTCTGGAATCTTTTTGCTGAAAAGCATACGTGGGTTCCAACAATCCCGACTGTTTTTGCTCTAATCCCTGGGTCGGAATATAACCGAAGGGAAATATCATTGGGTAGGGAATATCCCAAATGAACAATCTTGCATTGGTAAAAAATACCTCATCGCGGTCTACCACCTTCATTTTATCGGCTTTGATGTAGTAATGAGGATGATCCAGTGTACAAGTGGAATAGATTCCGTCTTCGACAAAAATTGTGTGCCGATCGGTGTTTTTCACCCTTTCACCAATCAGGTTACCCCTGTCTACCTGAACACGAGCCACCTTAAACCTTCCACGCTCCGTCTCATAGTTAAACTTAATACTGTTGCTTCGTATGCGTTCCTGGTCACGCTGTAAAACCGGTTGGGAAAGCGAATCTTCCGGCGTCTGCGTACTGGCACTCACCAGGTGTTGGTTGAGGTCCATTGAAATTTTACCGGCTGTTAAATTCCCGGCCGAATGAGTTACTTTAGACTGACCGAACAGGGTGGCGGTACGTTGTTGATTAAAATTAAAAATGAGAGAATCGCGCGCAGTAAAGTTGACTTGCCCCTCCTGCTGTGGCTGTTCTTGCTGCTGGCCGCCCATTTGGGCCCGCCTCTGCATTTGTTGCTGTTGGTTGGGTTGCTGGCCCATCTGCGCATTTCGGATGGAGTCTATTTTAGCTGAATCCGGCTGGTTGGCATTAACCTGTGCATGAAGATTAGTGGCTGTCCCCAATAATAAAAAAAAGGGTAGTAAAAAGAGGAGACCCGTTTTGTATGAAACCACCTTACAATCCATAAAATGTAGCTGAAAAACCATTAAATCGTTGGAAGAGTAATAACACAAAAAAGAACGAGAAATTATATAAGAAAAGATATGGGTTCAGTCACCATTTCCCTGTGCCCGGTCAATCGGATTTTTTGCGAATTTTGTATACGACATCCCCCTTCTTACGCATACCATACTCTTCGCGCGCTATCCGTTCCAACAAAGCAGAATCCGAGCGCAAATTTTCTATCTTATGTCTCAGCTCAGTAGTTTCCGTTTCCAGCTGGCGGGTCTTCTCTTTCAAGTCTTCCTTACGTTCGCTCAATTGATACCGTGTCCATAGGCTGTAGGTATCAATAAAAGCAAACCACACAAATATAAACCCCCCGAGTATCAGAAGAAGAAAAGACTTACGCCAATTAAGTGGATTTAATAATTTCCAGTTCATCAAACGGGGCTACTTAAAAAGTGCGGTTTGGGTTTTCTTGATGAAAATAGTGGAATTTGCTCTATAATAGCAATTTTAATACATCCAGGATACAATAATATTTTTATTTGCTCATCTTCTCCTCCTGACTATTTGTTTCCATTTAACCTACACTTCAGTGTTGGTTTGGTGACAGAATCTATCTGGATACCTTTATTATTTAGTACTCCCGAAAACCACTTATTTTTTTGTATCCTACACGAAAGTATTTTTGGTATTATGGCAATTTTCGGTTTACTGATTACCTCAGTTCTTAAGCTGTTAATATGAACGAATCACTAGATGCGTTACAACTAAATTTAGGCGATGCCGGCTTGCTGGCTATGAATATCTCCCTGGCCTTTATCATGTTCGGAGTGGCTCTGGAGTTAACCGTTGGCGACTTTAAGCGGCTGATACGGGAGCCTAAATCCACCTTGGTGGGCATATTCTCACAGTTTTTCCTGCTTCCGGCTATTACGTTTCTGCTTGTATCCTTTTTTGAACCCCATCCCAGTATGGCGCTTGGCATGTTTATGGTGGCTGCCTGTCCCGGTGGAAATATTTCAAATTTCTTTTCTCTCCTGGCCAAAGGGAATGCCGCTCTTTCTGTTAGTATGACCGCCATTGCCACTCTTGGGGCTATCTTTATGACGCCATTCAATTTTACTGTTTGGGCCAGTTTGTATCAACCAACGGCTGTAATTCTCAAAGATATCCATATCAATCTTTGGCAAGTATTCAAAATCATCGGGTTGATATTGGGCCTGCCCCTACTCCTGGGGATGATTGTCCGCCACATACGGGAGCAACTGGCAAATAAAATTTCATCCTGGATTAAAGGATTTGGCATCCTCTTCTTTTCTACCTTTGTGCTGGTAGCCTTTGCCATAAACTATGAAAACTTCATCAACTATGTGCATCTGGTGATAGGACTCGTATTCTTCCACAATGCCTTTGCTCTTACGGGAGGGTACGGGTTGGCGTCCCTCTTTAATCTTACAGAAAAAGATCGAAAGTCGATCGCCATCGAAACCGGTATACAGAACTCCGGACTCGGCTTATTGCTTATCTTTAATTTTTTTGAAGAATTGGGTGGTATGGCTCTGGTAGCCGGCTGGTGGGGAATCTGGCACATCATTACCGGTCTGGGTATAAGCTGGTACTGGTCTATTGGGAAGACTACACTCCAGCGGGTGTTCAGTGAAGTAAAACTAAACTAGCAGGTGCGATGCATCTTTTTGTGGCATCTAAGAAATCCATCAATTCGTCATCCAAAACGCATTTTCAAAATGCTTGAACATTGGTGCTTCATTCTTTTTTTGCACGATCGATATCACATCAAACCGGACGGGCGCACCATCCATCTTGCGTTCGTAAAGCCAGGCTTCAGCTGCTTTAAAAATGTTATCCTGTTTCTGCTCCGATATCGAGTCCTCCGGCTCACCGAAGGCAGTATCTGTGCGATATTTTACCTCCACAAACACGATCCGCTTTTCATCGTAGGCAACAATATCCACTTCGGCATGCTCAAAAAAGTAATTTCTTTCCAGAATGGTATACTCTTTTGATTCAAGATATGAAACCGCCAGATCTTCTCCCTCATCACCGATTTGCCGGGTACTTTTACTTGTCATCATCAATAGGGAATTTTATAGTATCGGGAAGCTTACCCTTCATGGACTCCTTCAGTTCGGCCAGCTTAACAAGCTGCTTCAAAAATCTCAGATTATTTTTATTAATATAGGGAAGTAGTGCATTCGTAAACCGTTCGAACATCTCCAGAAAAGTCAGGAAATTTTCGATCCGCTCTTTAAACTCTTTTTCCTCCTCCGTTTCCACTCCCTGAGATTCATACTCTTCAAGAAAGTCCTGGAGATTCTGGCGAATCGGTGCCACTTCACGCTGTTGTCGCTCACGGACTATCGTGGCTACTATAGTCCACACATCCTTCTCAGCTGTATAATAATCCTTTCTCTTGCCCTTAAAATGTACTTTATGAATAAGCTGCCAGTTCAGCAGATTGCGTAAATTCATATTGGCGTTGCCACGGCTGATATCCAGCTGTTCCATAATCGTATCGGTATTAAGCGGATCCGATTCAGCATACAGCAATGCGTGGATCTGGGCCATTGTCCGATTAATACCCCATGCCGATGCCATTTCGCCCCAGAGCAATACAAATTGCTCTAACGCCTGCTCATGTTGTTCAGAGCGTTCGGTTTCATTCACGGCACGAAGGAGGTTTAATAAAATTAATCAGATTCTGTAGTCGAGGACTCAGCTTTTATTTCGGACTTTTCAGGTTCATTCTTAGCTGATCCGTTACCGTTTTGTTGCCCTTTGTTCTTATAATCGGTGATATAAAAGCCGTCGCCTTTGTATACCACTCCACCACCACCGGTGATTACGCGCTTTACCTTTTGCCCGGTGTCGGGACACTTTTCCAGTGGATCGTCATTAATTCCCTGTGTCACCTCAAAAGTAGTACCATCTTCTCGTTTGTACTCGTATGTTGGCATAATGTGTTCAGTTTTTTAATGTTTTGTGAAGCATAATATTTAACAGAAAGTGTGCCAAACTCTGCTGTCCGTACAAAAATTCAGTTTTGTTTTACGAGAGTTCCTTCAGGCCTTTCCTGAGTCGACGAACCCCCTCCTCAAGCTCCTCCATAGCGGAGGCATAACTAAGCCGAATGCCGTTTGGTTCCCCGAAAGCATCGCCCGGCACCGTAGCCAGCCCAACCTCTTCCAGTAAATAAAGGCACAGATCGGTTGTGGTGCTTATCTTTTCGCCAGTAGCCTTAACTGTTTTACCGAGATGCTCCGAGACATCAGGGAATACATAAAACGCACCGGCGGGCTTGAAACATTTAACACCGTCGATGGCCGTTAGCGCCTCCACCATATAGTCTCTGCGCTCACGGAACTGATCTCGCATAGCATAAACTTCATCCAGGCTACCGGTATATGCTGCTTCACCCGCTTTTTGAGAAATTGCTGAAGGCGCGGATGTCTCCTGGCTTTGTATTTTGGCTACGGCGTCAACCACTTCCTGGGGACCCGCCATATATCCAAGGCGCCAGCCGGTCATGGCAAAACCTTTAGAAAAACCGTTGATGACAAGTGTCCGTTTTTTTAGTTCAGGTGCAACCTGCAAAATTCCATCGTGATCACCCTCGTAAGTAATGTATTCATAAATTTCATCGGAAATCACAACCACATCAGGATGCTTTACGAGTACATCAGCCAGACCCCGCAGCTCTTCGGCGGTGTAGCGTGTGCCCGTAGGATTTGATGGAGAACAAAGGATCAATGCTTTGGTCTTTTCGGTGATCGCCTCCTCCAGCTGCTCCGGCGTCATCTTGTAGTCGTTTTCAAAGGCGGTGCGAACCGTCACACTGGTACCCTCCGCCAGTTTCACCATCTGTGGATAGGAAACCCAGTAAGGCGCTGGAATAATCACTTCATCTCCAGGATTGATCAATGCCAGCATACTGAATCCGAGCGACTGTTTGGCCCCATTGCTAACTATAACCTGTGAGGGGGAAAAGTCCAGGTTGTTATCCCGTTTTAGTTTGTTCACGATCGCCTCGCGTAGTTCCGGTGTACCGATATTCATCGTGTAACCATGGAATCCATCCTTAATCGCTTTTATGGCAGCATCACAAACATGTTTGGGAGTATCGAAATCAGGTTCTCCCGCGCTCAGAGAAATAATCGAACGGCCTTCGCGCTTCAACTCCTTGGCGCGGCCAGAAATTTTTAGGGTTTCGGATGGTGACAGTTCTAGTGCTCGTGTTGAAATCATAAGTGGTTAATATTGGTATTTACTGTTGAATGCCGCCAATGATGGCTGAAAATAGGAAAAAGTGGGTTGGATATCTATAGATACTGTGAATAGAATCCAATGAGAATTTCGCGAGGATACTATGTTGAGAAATTCGCTTCTACAGTGCTCTTATTGAGCACTCCGGGATCTTGAATTGAATACCCGTTCTCCATTGACAACTATTCCTGGCCCTTGTAATAATCCCGTAGCGCGTCAGCCACATGTTCGGGTACAAACGAGGAGAGGTCTCCGTCCCAGTAAGCCACTTCTTTTACGAGAGAGGCAGAGATAAAGGTAAGATGTTCGTCCGGCATCAGGAAAACGGTATCCACATCCGGGGCAAGACGGCGGTTGGTAAGGGCCATGCGAAACTCATACTCAAAGTCCGATATCTGTCGCACGCCACGTACCAGGGTTTGAGCGCCTTTTTCACGGGCGAAGTCCACCAATAGGCCACTGAGCTGCTCAACTTCTACATTTTTAGCCCAGTCCTTTCCTTCCAGGCAGGTATTGATCAGTTCTTCACGCTGGTCACCGGAAAACACGGTCTCCTTCCGATTGTTTACAGCTATAGTCACAATTATAGTATCAAACAGTTCGGTGGCCCGCTTCAAAATGTCAAGGTGACCATAGGTAATCGGATCGAACGAACCGGGATAGAGTGCCAGGGTTTTCATCGGGTTTCTCTTTTGTTTAGATTTATCATATTCTCAGAATTTGCCCTTTCTTGTCATCCCCCATATGCTCTAAATTAGGATTGATCGGGATCTTCTTCCAGAAAAATACTTACGATGGTACGGCCGTAAGCTTTTGAGAAGAAACAGTTCGGATGGTCGGTAAAATCATGACGTTTGTCATGCTCTAAAACAAACCATCCGTAATCGTTCAACCAGCCGTTCTCCAGGATTTTCTTTATCATTTCCTCCATCTTTGGGTACTCATATGGTGGATCTGAAAAGATAATATCATATGGAATTGGCGGACCATCCAAAAAATCCGCAACATCCGAAACTGCCGTCCGGACCTGATCTTCTATGTCAAATTCCCTGGCCAACTTTTCTATATGTCGAATGTTGAAATGATCGTTATCTATAAAAAGGACCGTGGAAGCCCCGCGTGAAATAGCCTCAATACCCAAATTACCTGACCCGGCAAACAAATCAAGCACGTTGGCATCCCGGATGTACCGTCGGGCCTCAATTACAGAAAACAGTCCTTCTTTAGTGCGGTCGGAGGTAGGACGTACATTCAGCGTGTTGGGGATATTAATTTTACGGCCTTTAAGCGTGCCCGTAATAATTCGCATATTTTGTGCAATTTAAAATTATCAACACTAACAATGAGGT
>JBEPXS010000196.1:0-6831 GCA_041641755.1 Balneolaceae bacterium | reverse complement strand
CACCACCCGTGTAGGTATTTATGGTCATTCGGCGGGCGGATATGATGCGGCGCGGGCTCTGATGAAATATCCGGATTTTTATAAAGTGGGGGTCTCTTCTTCAGGGAATCATGACCACCGCGTAGCCAAGGCGTGGTGGCCGGAACTCTATATGGACTATCCGGCAGGTCCACAGTATGAAGAGCAGTCCAACATAAACCTGGCGAATAACCTGGAAGGTAAGTTGCTCCTCGCGCACGGTGATATGGATACCAATGTGCATCCGTCGGAAACAATCCGTATGGCAGATGCATTGATTAAAGCAGGTAAAGATTTTGATATGTTAATTATGGCCAATAAAAGTCACGGTCTTGGCAGTGAGAACAATTATTTCACTATTAAGCGGTGGAATTATTTTGTGGAGCATCTGCTTGGAGCCGAACCTCTCTGGCATTATGCTGAGACACAGACAAAGGAAAATAACAACGGCACTGATTAATGGTATACTGCTGGTTATTAATTAACCTTAGTTATAAAAATAGAAGCAAATGATATCCTCCAGTCAGAAAGCACCAATGAATTGATCGGAACTGGATGAAGAACTAAGATCATCGATCATAAACTACACTATAGCTCACTTTATCAGGTGAGGTATCTATTTGCCGGGTGGTCCCGTCGAACCATGTTATCTCTATTGCTTCAGCGGTTCTGTCATAACCCATTATCTGTGTGGCGCTGTTTTGTGACCAATACCCACTACCGGCCTGAATTGTTCTACGCGGTCCCTTGCTGCCATCAGCATAGATCAAACGAATACTTGAACCTATAGCACTTGAATTTGCTGAAGGACCCTTTAAGTGGACTGTAATACCTCGCTTGTTGATTTGGTTGAGAAATAGTTTAGTCTCCGCAGCATTTTGTGAGAGGGCAAAATCTACTTTGCCATCGCCGTTAAAATCACTGATTGCCGCTCCTCGTTGATCCCCATATGCTACAATACCACTAACTTGTCCTTTGACAGGGCTGAAGCTTCCTGTCCCATCTCCTTCCAACAGGAAGCCACGTCCGCCGTCGAGTCGAGGAGTATTTGGATAAACGTCAAAGAAATTTTGGCCTAAGAAGAGGTCCTCATATCCATCGTTGTTATAATCTGCTACACCAACATAAAAGGCAGCTGAAAACTGTGTTTCTGCAGGAAGAGATTTGGCAGAAAACCGGTTTCCCTCATTAATAAACAGGGTATGAGCCAGAGTATTAATCTCCCTGGAAGGAACACGGTCGGGATTTATATTTAGCAGGTCAGTAACTGTAGCATTGGCAAAGGCCTGGTTTGTAGTGATGGATGAGGCAAAACTAGAAGTGATTGACTGGTATTTCTGCATTTGTCTTCTCGGAACATACCCTTGCAGAGCAGTGCTGTAGTAGGATTCGATGATATCGACTCTTCCATCACGGTTGAAATCCTGGTAATACATTTTCAGTGGATGTCCTGTTTCAAGCTGGTAGGGACTATTTTTACCTTGGTTGGTCGCAACAATATCCATGCGTCCATCATTATTGAAGTCGCCGGTAGCAACACCATTCCACCACCCTTTGAACGCAGCCAGACCTGCTGATTCCGAAATATCGTGCAGGTTCCCGGCTTCATTCCTGAACAGTTTCAGGGAGCCCCACTCCAAACTAATCAGCAGGTCTTGATCACCATCCTGCTCGTAATCGAAAAACAGGGCTCCGGTTACCATGCCCAATTCATTTAGTTTTCGTGAGTTCTGTTGATCCAGGACAAATCTACCATCTTCGTTTTTGAAGAGCCTTGATGACGCGTTCATGGGATAATGAGCCGGTACAAATCGTCCGCCGACGAAAAGGTCGAGGTCACCGTCCGAGTCATAATCCGCAGAGGCCAGGGGGCCTGTCGTTGAAAAAATACCGGGGATGCCCTGTCGCACCGATACTGTCCCGTTCTGGTACCTATAATTAAGTGCTGAAGGCGTTTTGATATCTCCGGGTTCGTAATTGGCATTTCCCAGGATCAGAGTCGTCTCATCCTGCTTGGTTAACCCCAAAATAGTGGTTTGGTCGCCTTGGGTCTGTTGGGTTAGATCTCCAAGTGATTGCCTGGTAAACTGGCCTTTTCCGCTGTTTTCAAATATCGTCAATTCTCCACCTCGACCGGAAGTGATAAAGAGATCGTCATCTTGGTCTGCGTCGTAGTCGATCCAGGAAATACCGGGCCCCAGCTGGCTGAGTTTTTTTGGCAGCAGGGGTTGAATCCGAAAATCATCATATGGCGATTCGTGGTGTTTGTGATTTATCCTTCCTGAAACATCCTTGAAAATGGGCTTGGTAGTTGTTACCGGGGAGCTGTTGATCAAGGTAGTCTCCATATTTTCAGGCTGCTGAATTTCATAAATCCGATTACCCTGCACACTGTCTATACTGGTTTTTTGTCCATTAGGCCAACTCACGGTAAGGGTATGATCAGGATTTTCGGAATCGGCGGCAAAGGTAACATGTGGAGCGGAATGCGAGAGGTATTCACCCCCGGAAGTGATCTCGTCCAACTGAGGAACAGGTCCTCCCTGCAGTTCAATAGTAGCCCCGATAGCGTTCGTGTTCGGAGTTCTGCCAACCAGCCTTACCGCAATTCTGGGTGCCGATGATCTGTTCTCATAGATACCAGTCGATTCGTTCAGGCGGTTCATCACGACATCGAGATCTCCATCATGATCCAGATCCGCAACACCCATACCCTGCGCGATATCCTTACCGGTAAATCCCCAGGTTTCACTCGTATCGGTGAAGGTCATATTACCGTTATTGCGGAAAATTTTGTTGGGCAGCTGGAGTGGTGGGAAGATATTGATGTTGTCACCCCTGCGTGCAGTCCGTGCCATATCATTTCTCCATTCATCCTGCGCATCCAGATCCTGCACATCATAGGAATAACCGGTAGTGATGAGCAGGTCTTCATAACCGTCCAGATCCACATCAAGAAAACGCGAGGCCCAGGACCACCCGGAAGCCTCAAGTCCACTGTAATAGGCAATTTCGCGAAAGGTTGCGTCGCCCCGGTTCAAATAGAAGGAGTTACGATTATACTGGGGCTGATCATTAAAACGACCGGCTATGGTTGGATATGGGTCTTCCGGGGTATATTGGTGAAGTTGTCCCTCATGTTTCTGACTTAACATCTCTGTTACAAAGAAATCCCAGGATCCGTCTCGATTTACATCCGAAAAATCAACTGCCATTGATGAAAAACTCATATTGCGAAGGGCAAGTGGATCGATTTCTCTGAACACGCCGTTGCCCTGGTTGATCCAAATACGGTCTTTGGTCCAGTAATCGTTGCAGACATAAAGATCGGGAAAACCGTCCATGTTGATATCATGAAATTTTGCGGTAAGTCCCCAATCAGGCTTGAGGCCCCGGGGAGTACCGTCAGCATCTAAAAAGCGTTGTGCCGGATCGGTAACTTTTTCGAATGTACCATCTCCGGTATTTAGATATAATTCATCTTTTCGGCCGATCTCCCGTCGTTCTGGAAGTCCCTGCTCCTTGTATATGATACCATAATGTTCATCGTAAGGGGGCAATAGGGTGTATTCTTTATCAACATTTTTTTCATACTCCTCCTTAACGGTTTTTTCCCACGTAAGCTCTGTAACATCAAAGAGATCCAGAACAGACCGTTCTTTATAGTTTGTTACATACAGATCCAGGTCACCGTCGCTGTCGATGTCAGCCAATGCCAGGGTCTGGGCCCCCTTGCTTTCGGTGATTCCACTGTTTGTTTTTGGTGCAAAACGCCCGAAGCCGTCATTGATATACAAAACGTTATCCTGCGTCATAGAAGCAATCAGAAGATCTTGGTCGGAATCTCCGTCAACATCGGCAAACGCTACACCGGTAGAAAAATAGCCATTGTGAGCCACCCCGGCAGAATCAGTGATATCCCGGAATTCAAACCCTCCTTTATTTTTATAGAGCTTGTTGGGCCCATTCAGGCGGGCAAGATATATGTCTGTCCAACCATCCCCATCTACATCCGCCAGGGCAACTCCGGAGCCGTTAAGATAGTGGCGGTTTTCGGTGATATCTTTATCAGTCAGGTTGTTCATGAAATGAACATTAGTGTGGCCAGGTGCTCTTTCTGTAAACTTTGCCTTGACTTCTGATCCTGTTGTAAGTTTTGACCAGCGGTAACCCTCTTCCTGTTGCCAGTTAAACTGCTTTGAAGTAGGTTGAGTACAGCTAAGAAAAAAGCTGCTGCCCAGAATGAGCAGAACTGTAATGTACGATTTTGCCATACTGTTAAAGTTAGAGCACATTCATAAGTGATCTCTGAAACTGAGAATTATGACCGATAAGGTTTGATCAATCCAGAATTGTATAATAATCAGCAATTTTAATATTAGAAATTAAATCGCGATTGTGGGTTATTCAAAATGATTACTATAAGATACCAATGGGATGGTAGCAACATAATCAAACAAAAATATTACATACACCTGATTAAGTTTGTTTCTTTGCAAGTATCAATGTCTAATAAAATTTAAAAATTAATTAGGTCAATCAGATTTCCAACTACCCTACAACCCATGTAAAAAAACGTTATGATGCAATCATTAAAAATACCCACTTGCTTTGTTATTACACTATGTTCTGTTTTGATGGCAGCCTGTGTATGTATAACAGATGCAGCGGCACAGCAAAACCAGGATGATCAAGAGACTGATCCTCCGGCGCTCCGACTTGACCAGGGGATTATGGAGTTGGAGACACCCCGGTTTAATTTGAAGCTGGTCCGTTCTTCACAAACGGTAGCCGGACTGCAGCCCAAGGGAGCCGATGGTTTTGATTTTACAACAAGCGGAGAGTTGAAAAATCGTAATGAGAACGGTTTTTATCATCTCGGGGATCTGACACTGAGATTACGTATGGAAGATTCAAAAGACTGGCAGGAATACTCTACGGCCGAAGACAGGGAGCCCGTCAGATCCCTTAAATCGTCAGGCAATGTATTGGCAGCCGCTGATCTTGCTCCAACTTTACCGTGGGGTATACCACTGGATGTGAAGCGTTACTGGGAGCTGGATGATAACAACCTCGTACTTCGGTTTGAACTGACCAATAATACAGACCAAAGCATAGAAATCGGGGCATTGGGTATACCGATGGTTTTCAATAATATCCTGACCGAAAAGGGCCTTGACAAGGCACACGCGGTATGCTCTTTCTACGATCCGTATATAGGCAGAGATGCAGGGTATTTGCAGGTCACCCGATTGAACGGCCACGGTCCCGCCTTGCTTGTAGTACCCAATGGGAAAACACCTTTTGAAGCGTACAAGCCCTTGAATGAAGACCGAACCAGGCGGGGTATCACCTTCGAGGGATTTTACGAGTGGATGGTCCACAGTAAGGCTTTTGTGGAAAATGAGTGGAGCAGCGCTGAGCCCTGGAATCCGCCCTCATCTGAAATATTGGACCCAACTGAAAGTCGCAACTACAGTGTCAGGTTTTTGCTTTCCGATACGATCAGGGGTATTGAGTCAACCCTGGTTGAAAACGACCGCCCGGTGGCAATAGGCTTGCCCGGTTATGTATTGCCAATGGATCAGAATGGACACCTGTACCTGAACCACAGCAGTAATGTTCGCTGGATCGATGTGGAACCAGAGGGTTCGCTTGTGCTTAACGAGGCAGGAGACACTAAAAATGGCTGGAAAGCCTATACAGTCCATGGCCGACAGTGGGGTAGAAGTCGTGTTACTGTAACCTATGAGGATGGTTTAAAACAGTCGATCAATTACAAGGTTATTAAACCGGAGTCACAGGTGGTGGATGACCTGGGGCGATTCCTGACCACGCGACAGTGGTACCACAATACTGATGATCCCTTTAACCGCAGCAATTCGGTCATTAGTTATGACTATGGAACAAGTGAACAAGTGACCGAAGAAAACAGGGCCTGGATTGCAGGTCTCAGTGACGAAGGCGGTGCCGGCTCATGGCTTGCTGCCATTATGAAACAGCTGGTTCAACCGGAAGAAGAAGAGATCCGGAAGCTGCAAACATTTGTTGATGATGTGGTCTGGGGTGGGCTCCAGTATAGCGAGGGGGAGCAGAAATTTGCTGTTCGTAAAAGCATGTTCTTCTATGAGCCGGAATTAATGCCGGAAGGTACCTACAGTGATGATGTTCGCTATGGGGGATGGTCCAGTTGGGATCGCGAAGAAGCTCGTTCTGTAGGACGTTCCTATAATTATCCGCATGTGGCGGCACTCCACTGGGTACTATATCGGCTGGCCCGAAACCATAAAGGTCTGGTAAACAACCACTCATGGGATTGGTATTTGGAGCGCGCTTACCAAACGGCCGAGGCGATGGTCGACCACGCTCCGCATTACGCCCAATATGGGCAGATGGAGGGAACCGTATTTCTACTCATACTAAAAGATATGCAGCGGGAAGGATGGACTGAGAAAGCAAAAGCCCTCGAATCTACGATGAGAGAGCGTGCAGAGGTATGGCGATCGCTCGGTTTCCCATTCGGAAGTGAGATGCCCTGGGACTCTACGGGGCAAGAAGAGGTCTATGCCTGGTGCCGCTATTTCGGATTCGATGCAAAGGCTCAGGTTACCCTGAATGCTATTTTAGGTTACATGCCGACGGTGCCGCACTGGGGATACAATGGAAGCGCTCGTCGGTACTGGGACTTCCTGTTTGCGGGGGATCTTTCACGTATCGAACGGCAGCTTCACCATTATGGGTCGGGGTTGAATGCGATTCCTGTGTTAACTGAATACCGTGAAAATCCTGATGATATGTACCTGCTTCGCGTTG
>JBEPXS010000195.1:0-6857 GCA_041641755.1 Balneolaceae bacterium | reverse complement strand
AAAAGCGCCCTGCGCAATACCCACCATCTGGGCCCCGATTCCGATGCGCCCTTCATTGAGCACTTCCATAGCCACCTTATAGCCCTTGCCCGGTTCTCCCAGAATATTTTCTTTGGGAACCCGGCAATCTTCGAGCAGGACTTCGCAGGTAGAGCTGGCACGAATACCCAGCTTTTTTTCTTTATTTGAAACGGAGAATCCGTCAAAGTCACGTTCCACCACAAAAGCCGTTATCCCTTTATAACCAGCCTCCGGATTTAGCGTAGCAAACACGATGAAGATATCGGCTTCTGCCGCATTGGTGATCCACATTTTTGTTCCGTTGATCAGATAGTGATCCTCTTTTTCTTCTGCCCGTGTTTTCATTGCAAAAGCGTCACTGCCGGAATCTGCCTCTGAGAGGCAGTAAGCCCCTACTTTTTCTGTAGCCAGGTGAGGAAGATATTGCTGTTTGACCTGTTCATCCCCCCACCGGAGGAAAGCGTTGTTGACAAGGGTATTTTGGACATCCATAAAAACAGCTGCAGAGGCATCGACTTTCGAAATTTCTTCAATGGCCAGAATAGACATAAAAAAGGTACCACCGGCACCATTGTACTCTTCAGGTATTTCGATTCCCATCAGGCCCATATCGAAGAATTCCTGAATGAGATCAGGATCCAATTTTGCCTTTTCGTCCATCTCTTCAACTTTTGGTTTGATGGAGCTTGCAGCAAAATCGGCTGCGGCATCTTTCAACATTCTTTCATCTTCGGAAAGGTTGGTTAGTGGTAAAAATTCCTGTTTTAGCTGTTCCATAAGTGAGATGTATTGGTAATGAATTTACTATGAAATGAGTATTCAAGCTATTCCCTCATCAAAGCGATGAAGTATGATATCTAATTTCGTATTCAGTTGACAATTTTTAATGAATCAATCACCGTATGTTGCTGTTATTAAAATTGAAATGGGCTCTTTATCTTACTGGAAATAAAAAGTCAGATACATATGGAAAAAGAAGAAGTAGAGGCAAAAGAATCGCTGTTTGAGGAATTCCCTCCAGTCTCTAAACA
Organism: Balneolaceae bacterium; assembly: GCA_041641755.1. Lineage (GTDB taxonomy): Bacteria > Bacteroidota > Rhodothermia > Balneolales > Balneolaceae > JAMQKA01. The sequence goes on along the minus strand of JBEPXS010000195.1, from coordinate 5,805 downwards.
GGAGTGGGAAAAAGTAATAAAACAAGACCTTAACGGAGCTGATTATAAACAAAAACTAAGGTGGGAAACGGGGGAGGGAATCGAGGTTCTTCCCTTCTATCGACGTGAAAATATTGAAGACCTGGAACGCCCCAGCCCAATACCTGGTAAAAAAGAGAAAAAAAATAACTGGCGTATTTGTCAACCGATCTTCCAACAGTCGCCAAAGGAAGCGAACAATGCCGCTCGGGCGGCAATTGAAGGAGGTGCTGAGGCGTTGCAATTCCAGTTTAATGTGCGAAGAACTGAGGGTATGCTGGGCGGCGACCTGGAAGGTACGGCGATTCAGAACCAAAAAGATTTTCATACCCTCCTGGATGGGGTCGACTTTAATAGAATAGCTCTTGTTTTCGATTCCTCTATTGGTACTCCTGTCCTGTTGGCAATGCTGCATAATGAAATAAAAGCCAGGAAAGTTGATCCCGGATCTGTAAATGCTACTTTTTTGTATGATCCTTATTCCTGGACAGCTAAAAAAGGGCATCTCCACAAGCCGGAAGAAGCATTTCTGGATGAGGCGGCGCAGATGGTCTCTTTTTGCCTGCAGCATTTACCCAGTGTACGCTGCCTGGGCGTTGACGCCCGAACCTGGCATAATGCTGGCGCAACGATTACACAAGAACTTGCTTTTGCCCTGGTAACGGGGAGTGAGTACCTGGCTAAACTATCGGAGTATGATAATCTGACGCTGGATGAAATTGCTTCTCACATCCACTTTTCATTTTCTGTCGGATCCAACTATTTCTTGGAAATTGCCAAGTTTCGGGCGGCCCGGCTGCTGTGGAAAAAAATAGCAGAGGCTTATGACACCAAGGATAAATCTGTTACTAAGGCGCATATTCATGGTGAAACCTCGCAGTGGAATAAACCGATCTATGAACCTTACACCAACATGTTGCGAACAAGCACCGAGGGGATGTCTGCTGCCATTGCTGGATGTGATTCTATTACCATAAATCCGTACAACCTGTCGTATCAGCAACCCGATGGGTTTGGGCAACGTATTGCGCGCAACTCACAAATTATTTTTAGAGAAGAGGCTTATCTCAGCGAGGTTTACGATCCCGGTGCGGGATCATACTATATAGAAACACTGACCGACAAGATCACTGCAGCTGCGTGGACCACGTTTCAGGAGATTGAAAAACAGGGGGGGCTCCTAAAATCTATTACTCATGGTACTGTTACGCAGCTTGTTAACGAAGCGGTACAGAAGAGGAATAAGGCGATCGCGGAACGGGGACGTATATTCGTGGGTGTAAACCAATATCCCAATGCGGAGGAAGAGATGGCTGAGAAGTTTGAATCAGAATACAGAACCGTTTCTCTGAAGGAGTCAGATCAGAATATTGAACCAGATGAGGGAAGTCTTATACCCTCGCTGGCAGAACAATTTGACCTTGGGGGACAACTCGGCGATGTGATTCCATCCCTCTTTGATCATGGTAAACAACTGTTCAGGGCCATTCATCCCTACCGCGGGACAGAACCTTTTGAGCAGCTCCGGCTAGCAACAGAACAGCACAGCAGTACTCCAACCGTATTTATGTTGCCGATTGGCAACCGTAAAATGCGAAGTGCCCGGGCTACGTTTGCCTCCAACTTTTTCGGGTGTGCGGGCTATGATATTGAGGAGCCGGTAGGCTTTGAAAACGTGGAAGAGGCCGTACAGAAAATTAAAATGCAACAACCTGACATTGTGGTGCTTTGCAGTTCCGACCAGGATTATAAAGAACTGGTTGAACCACTTTGCAGGCAACTGGAATTACTGGATGATCAACCGTTTTTGGTACTGGCCGGAAATCCCAAGGAGCAGATTGAGGAGTACCGTGAAGCTGGAATAGATACCTTTATCCACCGTAACTCCAACGTCTTGGAGACACTAAAAGAATTCCATCAAAAGCTGGGAATTAAAATGAATTAAGAATTATGGATAACCTCATCAATTTTTCATACTTAATTCCCATTTTTAACTTACCATGAGACCAGATTTCTCTAAAATATCATATAATTCGATCTCCTCTACCGAAGGCCAATACCGGCAGAAGGAGTCATCTGAAGTATGGGAAACACCTGAACAGATTCCAGTAAAGCCGATCTATACCGAGAATGATCTGGATGAGGTAGAACACCTTGATTTTGCTGCCGGCATTCCACCTTATCTTCGCGGGCCCTATTCCACGATGTACGCTCTTCGGCCATGGACCATCAGGCAATATGCAGGATTTTCCACAGCGGAAGAGTCGAATGAGTTTTACCGGAAGGCGCTGGCACAAGGGCAGAAAGGGTTGTCGGTCGCTTTCGACCTGGCTACCCACCGGGGATACGATTCTGATCATCCGAGGGTAGCCGGCGACGTCGGCAAGGCTGGGGTAGCTATTGATTCTATTCTGGATATGAAAGTGTTGTTTGACCAGATACCGCTGGATGAGATGTCAGTCTCCATGACGATGAACGGGGCGGTGATCCCGATTATGGCGTTCTATATTGTGACGGCCGAAGAACAGGGGGTATCCAAAGAGAAGCTGGCGGGGACCATCCAGAACGACATCCTCAAGGAGTTTATGGTGCGTAATACCTATATCTATCCGCCCAAGCCCTCTATGCGAATTATCGCCGATATTTTTGAGTACACATCGAAGTATATGCCCAGGTTCAATTCTATTTCTGTTTCGGGCTATCACATGCAGGAAGCCGGTGCCACCTGCGATATTGAGCTGGCCTACACGCTGGCCGATGGATTGGAATACCTTCGCACCGGTATTGATGCAGGGCTGGATATTGATGAATTTGCTCCACGGGTTTCCTTTTTCTGGGCAATCGGGATGAACCATTTTATGGAGATTGCCAAGATGCGTGCGGGGCGGCTGCTCTGGGCCAAACTGGTGAAACAGTTCGAACCCCAAAATCCCAAGTCGATGTCGCTGCGCACCCACAGCCAGACCTCGGGATGGAGCCTGACCGAGCAAGATCCATTCAACAACGTGACAAGAACTACAATTGAAGCGATGGCCGCTGCACTGGGTCACACGCAGTCACTACATACCAATGCGCTGGATGAGGCGATCGCTTTGCCCTCCGACTTCTCCGCGCGCATTGCCCGCAACACCCAGATCTACCTGCAGGAAGAGACCGGCATTACCCATGCTGTAGACCCGTGGGCGGGGTCGTACTATGTTGAGTATCTGACCGACCGTATTGCGCGGCGTGCCTGGGAGCTTATTCAGGAGGTAGAAGAGCTCGGAGGCATGGCTAAAGCCATTGAAACCGGACTGCCCAAGATGCGAATTGAGGAGGCCGCTGCCCGGAAGCAGGCCCGTATCGACTCAGGGAAAGACACTATTGTGGGTGTCAACAAATATAAAGTTGATAAAGAATCCCCAATTGATATTCTTGAGGTAGACAATACCAAAGTTCATAATAACCAACTCCAACGGCTCGAAAAGTTACGCAGTGAGCGCGATGAGGACGAAGTGCAATCCGCACTCAATGCATTGACCAACGTGGCAGAGAGCGGTGACGGCAACCTGTTGGAAGCCGCCGTAGATGCAGCGCGAAAGCGGGCCTCTCTCGGAGAGATTTCCGATGCGATGGAGAAGGTGTTCGGACGTTACAAGGCAACTGTAAGATCAATATCCGGCGTGTATTCTTCAGAAATTGACAAGGACCAAAACTTCAAAAAAGCTCAAGAGCTGGCCGACCGATTTGCCGAGCTGGAGGGCCGTCGCCCGCGTATCATGGTAGCCAAGATGGGACAGGACGGCCATGACCGCGGCGCGAAGGTGATATCCACAAGTTTTGCCGACCTGGGCTTTGATGTGGATATCGGTCCACTGTTCCAGACGCCGGACGAGGCTGCCCAACAGGCGGTGGAAAATGACGTGCATATCCTGGGCGTATCCAGCTTGGCGGGGGGACACAAAACCTTGGTGCCACAGGTGATCGAAGAGCTGGAAAAACGAGATCGGGATGATATTATGGTCATCGTAGGTGGCGTGATTCCAAAGCAGGATTACGAATTTCTCTACGACAAGGGCGTGATCGCCATCTTCGGGCCCGGTACGGTCATCCCTCTGGCTGCACAGCAGATCTTGGAGATTCTGATAGAAAGCCGTGAAGAGGATTAATCAATCTGATACAATAGAAGCGCAAGTTTGCAATTTGTGCAATAACACGGCTATTGTATTGCAGAACGAGGAATTTTGTGTATTATACTGACAAGATATTAGCCCGTGATAATCGCTAATTAGATCTACGTTCTGCGTCTTGTCTGAATCTAACCGTCATACTGACTCTCCACTCTCGATGAATGAAGGTGTTGAAGATAGTAATTCAATCAATCCCAGGGGCTTGGAACGTCTAAAAAAGCGCCGTAATAATTTGAGTGTGGATGACTATGTAACAGGAATCCTCGAGAACGATCGAACAGTTCTAAGCAGGGCTATAACGTTGATTGAAAGTACTCATCCAGAGCATCAGCAACAGGCCCAGGAGATTATAGAAAGATGTATGCCTCATACCGGTAGTTCCATACGTATCGGAATAACGGGGGTACCGGGCGTTGGCAAGAGTACGTTTATTGAAACGCTTGGCAATCATATTATTGAAAATGGCCGTAAGCTGGCAGTGATGGCTATAGATCCCAGCAGCACCAAAACCAAGGGGAGTATCCTCGGCGACAAGACCCGGATGGAGACGCTTGCCAATAATCCAGACGCTTATATACGACCGTCGCCCACGGCTGGATCACTTGGTGGCGTAGCCCGCAAAACACGGGAAACGATCTTTCTCTGTGAGGCTGCCGGTTATGATACTATTTTTATTGAAACGGTGGGTGTAGGTCAGTCGGAAACAGCCGTTCATTCCATGGTCGACTTCTTCCTGCTGCTGATGTTGGCTGGTGCGGGCGATGAGTTACAGGGCATAAAGCGGGGGATCATGGAGATGGCTGACACGATAGCGATCAATAAAATTGACAGCAGTGATCCGGCAAAAGTGAATCAGGCGGTACGTGAATACAAAAATGCACTGCATCTGTACCCGGGGCCAGAATCCGGCTGGGGACCCAGGGTTACCACCTGCTCGTCCACAACAGGTAAAGGGATTGATAATATCTGGAAATTCATTGAAGAGTATATCACCGAAACAAAAGAAAACGGTTTTTTTCAAGAAAAGCGTAACCGGCAGGCGCGCAACTGGATGTACGAGACAATCCAGAACCGGCTAATGGAAGAGTTTTACAACGATCCCAAAGTAAAAAAGGAACTCAACTCTATTGAGCAAAAGGTGCTCGATGGAGAGATGAGTTCCTTTAAAGCGGCACAGCTGCTACTGAACCTATTCAGATAGATCTTGCTTAGGGTTGTTTCGCCGCCTATTGGGTGAAGAGTCGGATATCCCCGTCATCAGTTTCGATGTGAACGTTGGCAGTTCCCCCATCCAGCCGATATTCGGTGTAGTTTTCGTTGCGTTGAACTTCCACAAAGTCAGAATCTGCAGAAACCCGGACATCGTCTAGTTCTATGCGGAAATTGCCTCCGCCTCCAATAATTGTCAGGTCAATATTTCCATCATCAGATGAAAAAGAGTAGGCGCCATCGTCAGCCAAAGTAGTCGACAGGTTGAAGTCCCCGTCATCCATATCGACATTCACGTTGGTAAATTCTCCGTTCCGAATATCGGCTTCTCCGTCATCGTATTCCATATCCAGGGTACCCCGGCCTTCACCCATCACAACTTCTCCGTCATCAAAGTCGAAGTGAAATT
>JBEPXS010000194.1:0-6888 GCA_041641755.1 Balneolaceae bacterium | reverse complement strand
CTTGTACTCTTCCGACCGGGAGCGAAGGGTGGAACCTTGAATCGACAGGCGTTTGCTGAGCAAGGGGATCAGATTTATCGACTCCACCTTGGGTCCACCCAGCAGTGCCAACAGCACCAACCGGCCATCGGTAGCAAGCAGATCGATATTTTTCTTCCAGTAAGGACCACCCACAAAATCGATCACCAGGTCCACTGTATCCTCCCCGATATCCTTCTGGATATGTTCGCTAAAATCATCCTTCTTATAGTTGTACACATAGTTTGCTCCTAACTCCAGGGCGGCTTCAAGTTTCCTCTCTTTACCGGCCGTAGCCAGGATACGGGCATTAAAAAGATGACGGGCCAGCTGTATTGCGGACGTCCCAACTCCACTGCCGGCAGCGTGAATAAGTACCGTTTCTTCCTGCTGGAGATCACCAAGCCAATTTAGTGCCTGGTAGGCAGTCAGGAATGTCTCCGGAATGGCGGCTGCTTCAACAAAAGAGAGACTGTCGGGAAAGGGGATGGCCATCGCTTCATTAACTGTGCAATATTCAGCGTATCCGCCACCGGTCAGCAGTGAGCAGACTTTGTCACCAGGTTTTAGACGATCTACTTTCGAACCAACTTCTTCGACCGTACCGGCCATCTCCAAACCCAAAATATTGCCAGCTCCCTCCGGCGCCGGATATTTTCCCTGACGCTGCAGCAGGTCGGCGCGGTTGAGGGCTGTAGCCTCTATCTTGACAAGAATATCGTGGTCGCCCGGAACTGGTGTTGGCACTTCCTGTATATCGAGACTGGAATTTAGACCGGGATTAATAACGTTGATGGCTTTCATGTAAATCGGTACTTTCTTTTAGCAATTTCAAAATTATAAAATAGGCAAAATTCACAGGTTCTAATATGACAGATATCACCGGCCTGAACAGAGTATTAGTATTGGCCCCCCACACTGACGATGCTGAACTCGGATGTGGAGGTACACTCGTCCGAATGCTTGAAAACGGGGTGGAAGTACATGTAGCCGCCTTTTCAACGGCGCGTGCTTCTCTGCCGCCGGGTAGCGATCCTGATCTTCTCCGTAAAGAGTTCAATGCGGCCATGGATCTTCTGGAGATACCTGGGCAGCAACGGTATATTTATGATTATCAGGTTCGGAAACTAAACTACTCCCGCCAGGAGGTGCTGGAGGAGCTAGTTAAACTCAAAAAAGAGATTCAGCCGGAGATGGTATTGCTTCCTTCAGGGAGTGACCTTCACCAGGATCATCAGGTAGTGTACAACGAGGGATTAAGAGCGTTTAAAGATATCACCGTTTGGGGATACGAGCTACCCTGGAATCACATCACCTTTTCGGCACAGGCATTTGTAACGCTGACGAAATCCCAGATCGACAAAAAATGGGAGATCCTGAAGCTTTATGAATCGCAGGTGGAAAAGAATCGCAACTACTTTACCGAGGAGTTTATCAAGGGACTGGCCAAAGTGCGCGGGGTGCAGGTAAAGTCAGAATATGCAGAGGCATTTGAGGTGATCAGGGTTAAATGGTAACCCTTTGGAAGTTAAACCTGTTAGCTTCACTATGTCTCAATACGACCATTTGACTCTGAAAAAGAACAGATTGGGTGTTTCAGTTGCCTGGCTAAAAACACGGCCCTTAAGCAGTTGTGAGAGAACCAGCAGATCCAAATTTTCGGTCACTGATACAGACACCTGGGGAATAAGAATAAAAACAGAGCGGTCGAAACTACTCAGGAATCCCATGTTACCACTCACGAGTGGATGTATTTGATAGGAACCGTTCAGGAAGAAACCTGAACGGGCGATAAACAGATCATTAGCACTGGGCGGTTGAACAAGTTCTTGAAGAGGAGTTTGAGGAGGCTGATATCCCCCGTTGTAGAGCAATTCACCCTGCAGGTAGAGCCCGTTTGGCAGCATATAATCAAGCCCGGCAGTGGCTGTTAAGTGACCCGTATCCTCAAAAAAGCGATCTTCCGGGTGGAAGTAGCTGAATTCTCCCTTAAAGCCGGTACTCCCGATATATCCTGCCCATCCTGCTCCCAATACGGAGTATTCCAGGTAATGACCGGCTATCACTTGTAGATCGTAGCTGCCAAGGCTGGTACGAACCATTCCACCAATAACGGATTCCTCAAATGAATCGGCGACACGGTAGCCCAGTTCCACACCGGAGGCATAGCTCCAGCTGTACTGTGCACTGATGGCATCTACTCCGGGACGCTCCTCGTAATCAAAATTGAGAAAGGCATAGGTGTTGAAGATATCGTTTGGATTCCAGACGTAGGTACGTCCCCAGTTCAGTCGCTGGCGGCCCACGTGCAACTCGAAGGGGCCGTTTATATAACTGGCATGCATCCGGTCAATGTTCGAATACAACAGGTACTGGTCGCCGGAACCCCAAACCCAGGAGAGGTCGGCATAATTTGGATCCCGTTCGTAATACTGTTTCAGTCCCGGAGTATCCCTGACGGAGTACCCGTTAAGGAAAAGAGTGCGTAGATCGGCACGAAACTCAAAATGTTCTCCGAGAGTCCAGTCACTCTCTAGTCGGTGATGCAGCGTATTATCGTAGTGAAAGTTCGAGATGGTATTGTCAACAGAGAGTTGTCCGAGCTCTTTCAGGTAACCGCTCAGTTCTATTTCTATTGATCTGTCTTGCGCTAAGAGGCTTTGGCAAAACAAAAAGATGATTAACACAGTAAGGCCGGGTAACTTAAATCCGTGGCAAGTTGTACACTGAAAACCAGGTAAACTCCTTTTTTGGTTCTTTCTGGATTCCCGCTGTGACTCTGTATTAAAACAGTACCTCATAATTTTTTAATCTTAACTTCGCACTTCGTCCTCGTCAATGTTCCCATCAACCAAGGTTACCACCCGCCGGGCCCGTTTGATAACACGCTGATCGTGAGTGGAAAAAACAAAGGTCATCTCCTCTTTTTCATTCAGTTCAGCCATCATATCGAGCAGTTCTCCGGAAGATACCGAGTCGAGATTTGCAGTGGGTTCGTCGGCCAGAACAAAATCCGGTTTGGAGGCCAGGGCCCTTGCCACGGCCACCCGCTGCTGCTGTCCCCCGGATAGCTCTGATGGTCGTTTATCAATTTTATCACCCAATCCCACAGCTTGCAATAGTTCCCGGCTCTTCTCATGGCATTCTTTGGTAGGACGTCCCTGCATCTGCATTACAAAAGATACGTTTTCGATAGAGGTTAGCACCGGTATCAAATTGTAGGCCTGGAATACAAAGCCGATATGATGAAGCCGGAAGTTGATAAGTTCGCTGTCAGACAGTGAACCCAGATCAGTTCCCTGTACAGTGACTGATCCTTCAGTAGGGTTGTCTAATCCACCAATGATGTTCAGCAGTGTTGTTTTACCCGATCCTGAGGGCCCCACAATTGCGGTAAATTCTCCTTTTTCGATAGTAAGATCTACACCGCGCAATGCGTGAACTGGCACCTGGTCTTCATTATATATTTTTGTAACGTCGTTGGTTTGAATGACAGTCATAGCAGAAATTAAAATTTTCGAATTGCTTCTACCGGGTTGAGTTTGAGCGTTTTCCAGGCCGGGTACAAGGCAGACAACAGGGCTGCACCGGCAATCAGTAACGTAATATTCAGATAGTAACTGGCAGTCAATTCAGGATAGATGGTAGAACTCATACCATATTCATTTAATCCTTTGGCAAATGCTTCCAGATTTATACCTGTGTCTGCCAGCATTTTGATAGAAAGCCAGCTAAGCAGAAGCCCCATTGGGGCCCCGGTCATGGTAAGGAAGACTGTTTCGATAAGGATCATCGTGAACAGCCGCACTTTATTCATCCCCACAGCCATCAGCATGCCTAATTCCCGCGTGCGCTCCAGGATCGCCATCAGCATGGTATTAATTATGCTGAATATTAATGCGATGATAATGATAATCATAAAGATATAGAGTGAGATATCCATCGAATTGTAAACGTACCGCAGTTCGGGGGCTATATCTCCCCAGCTTACCACCCGCAGGTTTGGAAATTGTCCGGCTATTTCTTCCTTGAAGTTTTCTGCCTTGCCAAAGTCGTTCACTTTGAGAATAATTTTGTGGATCATGCCTTCTTTTTCGAGAAGGGTATTAAGGTCGATCCGATCTACAAACACATTTCCCTTGTCAAAGTTGTTATCGGGTGAGTCGAATATACCTGCTACCCGGAATGAGCCGGCCGTTATGTTACCATCTATATCCTGGAAGCTGAGAACGATTTTGGATTTTAGTTTAAGATCCAGACGATCGGCTAGTTCACTCCCAATTACAACCGGGTTTCGGCTAATACTCTGCAGCATATCACCTTGCTGAAGATATTGTTGCACTGGTTGTGTGCTGTCTAGTCCGGGCCTGATTCCGTGGATGGAAACACCGTAACTGTTGGAGGCACTTTGTGCCAGACCAGTGGTCAATGTTTGCGGACGGATGTCTGTGATAAAATCCTGTCCTCGTAATGATTTGATTACAGACTCAGGTTCCTGGATGTGATACCTGGGATTGAACTGGTCTTCAAACTGTGGATGCGTTATCTGTATGTGACCGACCGAAAGATTCAGGTGGTTCTGCAGGTATCCTTGTATCATGCCGTTCATGAATGCTGATATGAAGACACCGGCCCAAACGCCCAACAGAACCGCTATTACAACCACAGCACTGCGGGTCGGATTTCGCCACACATTTTTCCAACCCAATTTTATAATCTTTTTCAGCATCGTTATCCTCTCATTGCTTCTACAGGTTTAAGTCGGGTAGCACGGATAAGTGGCACCAGGGTGAACAGCAGTGTTATAACCAAAACGACGATCGCTTGGGTTATGAAGATGTCTGGAGCCACAGAAAATTGCAGAATCGGCTCCATGGCATATTGTTGGATGGCAGATTCCATGTCGCCGGTAAGCTGGATGGGATTTAAGTGAAAATACCAGGTTATCGGAAAGCTGACGACTATACCTGATATGGCACCCAGCAGTGAAATCATCAGCACCTCACACGAGAGAATTTTAAATAGCATGGAGCGGGGAGTCCCTACTGACAGCATAACTCCGAATTCGTAATTTCGTTCGGAAATCATCATCAGCACCGTACCGAGTATCCCGAAACCAACAACCATGTACAGCACAAGCAGGATAATGATACCACTGCCACGATCGGTTTGAATTGCCTGCTGCAGTTCGGGCATCAACTCCTGCCAGCCCATAACCTCAAATTTTTCTGGTGATATTTGACTCCGAATCTGCCGAACAGCGCTGTTCAAGTGTTCGGGATCGTCCAGGATCAGAGCGGCGGTTGTACCCCGGTTGGGAGCTACAAAAAAATGCTGTGCGGTTTGCAATGGTAGATAAACCAGGCTGCTGTTTAACTGTGGATTGGCATACGATATTGTCCCTTTTATCGGATAAAGTCCCGTAGCGTTCATTCCGTGGTATCCCTGCCCGATCAGGACCAGGCTGTCGCCTATCTGGGCATTCAGTCGTTCCATCAGCTCATACCCAACAATGGCTCCCTGTTCATCATTGGATTGAAAGTAGGTGCCCTCCCGAAGCCGATTTTGCGGTTCGCTCAACTTTCGTTCGGCTTCAATGTCAATACCCATCACCATAGCAGGCCTGCTCTGTTGACTGGTAGCTGCCAGGGCATATGATTCTATGCGTGGAGCAAATATTGTGACAGAACTGATGTTCATTATTTTGTTACGCAGGGAGTCGGTCAAAAGAAAGCTGTTATTCAGGGTTTGATCGTCCCAATACCCATCGGCATGGACTTGGATGTACCCGGTGAACGTGCCCACTGTACTTTCGATCATGTTGTCGTACTGTCCTTCCTGGGAAGAACGTGTAATCGTTGAGAGAGCGACAGCAACAACAATAGAAGCCAGCGTAATCAACGTACGCCGCCGGTTTCTCCAGATATTTCGCCAGGCCAGTTTAACTGCAAGCATATTTCAATTAATATTTAAATTTTTAATTATTTTATTCTACTCGTTTCATGTTCTGGATACTAAAGAAATTCTCCGACAGGTTTATGTTGAAGTCAATATTGTTATAGGTAAGCACCGTTTTATGGCCAGGCTCATCGGCAGGAATCATCTCCATATGGGTTGGAATCAATCGACCATCCAGCTCTTGTACTTCAGAGCCGGTCATAGTACGCATTAAATTTCCATCTTCATCATAAAACTCGGTACGGAGCTGCAGGTACTCTTTTTTTGAGATAAATACTATGACTTCTCCCCAAACAACCGGTGCCTCCGGTTTGGGCGTCATTTTAATTTTGTGGCAGTCGTACCCCGAGAGGGTAGAGTCCCCGGCAAGCTCGTGCGTATAGTCTGTGACAATTGAGGATTCGCGTACCAAGTCGTTATTGGAAAAATCGGAACCCATCCAGGATTGACTCATCATTGAGGGCGGTAGCTTAATTGTTCTGTTGATATTGGGCAGCCAGTTCCAGACTTCGTTGCCGCGCTTCAGGTAGGCTGTGCCTTCATCGCGGGCCGGAGCAGTAACTAGCATGAGACTATAGTCATTTCCGAGACTCCATGCCTTAATAGAGATTGATCGTTGCCAGCCCGGCCTTATAATTTGCATGGTAATGTTTGCTCTGGAGCTCTCCCCACGCATTTTTAGATCGGCCTGTCGTACAATTTCGGTAGCGTCCTGCGCCTGAATGGATGAATATGCCAAGAGAGTAAAAATGAATGATCTAATCAGATTCTTTGCCATGTGCATACTCCTCAAAAATTTTCTGTTTGATTTCTTTATACGGGTAATCCTCTCCCATTGATATATAGCCCAGGGCAATACCATCAAGTTTTGATGCCAGGTAGTAAGCCTCCTTCTCCGGATTTTCGTAACCC
>JBEPXS010000193.1:0-6888 GCA_041641755.1 Balneolaceae bacterium | reverse complement strand
CAGTTCCGGGTCGGGCGAACCTCCTGGCCTACCGAGATGACTCATTAGAATCAGAAGCCCGTTATTTGTCGTAACATGCTTTATTGAGGGTAAGGCCTGAACAATGCGGTTGTCATCGCCAATCACGCCGTCTTCTATAGGTACATTAAAATCCACCCGCATTAATACTTTTTTGTTGCTTACATCAATGTCAGTAAGAGTCATCTTGTTCATTATTCAATCCTAATAGTTAAAATTTTTGTGGAAAAATAACGTTCTTTTCCACTCTAACAAAGTTAACAATAAACTACAGTTTCAGGTGAGCAAAAGTCACCATGTCCCTGCTTTTCTACTGATATTTCAATATTTTGCAAACGTTACTCTAAACCGCCTGATCATATAATAGCTTATGAAGACCGTTTACTTTGACCATGCTGCAACTACCCCCGTTGATGACCGGGTGTTAGAAGCAATGATGCCATATTTTACTGAACATTATGGGAATGCAAACTCAACCCATGATTTGGGCAGTAACGCCAAGGTTGCTGTAGAAGAAGCGCGTGAAACAGTTGCAGAAATCATTGGTGCCGAGCCCGCGGAAATCATCTTCACCAGTGGAGGTACGGAAAGCGACAATACAGCGATAAAAGGAGTTGTTCAGGCAACGGGCAAAAAAGAGGTGATTACTTCTCCCCTGGAGCATCACGCGGTACTCCATACAGTGGAGGCCTTAAAACGACAAGGAATAAAGCCGGTATACCTGGAACCAGAACCGGATGGTACTATTTCACCAGATGTAGTTGCTGATGCTATTACCGATCAAACGGCCCTGGTGTCACTGATGCATGTTAATAACGAAATCGGCTCTATAAACCCGATTCGTGAAATTGCAACAGTATGCGATGAACATGATCTGCTTCTTCATTCAGATACCGTCCAAAGCATTGGTAAACTTCCGGTTGATGTTGATGAGCTGGGTGTTGATTTCTTAAGTATGAGTGGCCACAAAATATATGGCCCTAAAGGCATTGGTGTAATGTACATGAGGCACGGTTCTCCCTGGATTCCATGGATGCATGGAGGCTCTCAGGAACGGCGACGACGGGGTGGTACACTCAATGTGCCGGGTATTGTGGGGCTTGCTAAAGCACTGGAACTCACTACAAAACAACGCAAAGAACATTGGGATCACTTCAAAAAATTACAGTCCAGGCTTATTTCCGAACTCAAGGAACAATTTGGTGATACCGTCCAAATTAACGGTCCCGGCCAAGAGAATGGAGTGCCTAATATCGTTAACCTTGCTTTTACCAATCCAAGAGGTCAAGGACTCGATGGAGAAATGCTTCTTCTTAATCTTGATGTAGAAGGAATCTGTGTTTCTAACGGTTCAGCTTGTACCTCCGGAGCAAGGGAGCCCTCTCATGTGCTAGAAGGTATCGGAATGGAGCAGGATATCGCCAACTCCAGCATTCGGATAAGTATGGGAAAAGATAATACCGAAGACGAGATCGACTATCTGCTTGAGAAGCTTAAGGTTGTGACTGACCGAATGAAAACAGTGACGGCCTGATGAAAATAAAACGAGTATGTGTTTTCTGTGGGTCCCAAACCGGAAGCAACCCCGCCTTTGCCAGAGAAACCCGCAAGCTGGGTAAATCACTTGCAACCAACAATATTGAGCTCGTTTATGGCGGCGGATCAATAGGCTTAATGAACGTTATAGCCGATGCCGTGTTAAGCCACGGCGGAAAAGTGCATGGAGTTATTCCCGAACACCTGATGAACAGAGCACATGGAAATCTGACAGCCCTTCACATTACAGACTCCATGCATGAACGAAAAGCGATGATGGCGGAGCTGTCGGACGCTTTTATAGCACTCCCCGGCGGGTTTGGTACCTTTGAAGAACTGCTGGAAACCATCACCTGGGTGCAGTTGGATCTGCACGACAAACCTGTTTTATTGTTCAATATGGAAGGGTACTACGATTTGCTTATTCAATTTATAGAAAATGCTGTGGAACAGGGTTTTATTACACAACAAAATTGGGATGGAATCAATACTATTTCTACTGTAGATGATTGCTTAAAATTACTGTAACCCTGCTTTCATTAAATTATTTACTACCTGAATCAGTAACTGGTATAATCCCATTAGGATACCCATATGAAGGTTAAAATTGGCTAATAATGGTATAACTCCGCAATTAAACTTATAAATTGAGTCAACAAAAATAGTATACCATATACAGTAATTCATTTATTGATGTACAGACCCTATTACCAAGCATATCGGCGGATATTTCTGTGGAGCAAAGCAGCTGTACTATGTCTTCTTTTGGTATTTTCTGTGTCTGAATTGATGGCACAAGTTTCAGGATATAGTTCCAGCCAGCAGCTTGCCACAGATGCAAATCTGGTAAGTGGCTCTTCCGATTTGAATAATTTTCCGATTCTGGTTGATTACACTGATCCCTCGCTTCGAACAGTAGCCAACGGTGGACAGGTTGAGAACTCGAATGGATATGACATCATCTTTACCGATTCTGATGGTTCAACCCTGCTTAATCACCAGCTCGAGACCTATAATCCCACCACAGGACGTGTTGTTGCCTGGGTTCAAATCCCCACTGTTTTCGCAACAACCGATACCCCATTCTTTATCCACTACGGGAATCCCGGCATAACATCTGATCAATCCAATGCAGGGACCTGGGATAACAACTATCTGATGGTTCACCATTATCAGGACAATCTTCAGGACGGTACCGCAAATGGAAATGACGGAACCAACAACGGTACGAGTAGTAGTGCAGGTAAAATCGGAAATGCCCGCCAGTTTGACGGCTCTGACTTCATCCAAGTTGCCAACGATGCTACATTGAACATTTCAGGGCAGATTACAATCTCAGCATGGGTTAATCCTGCCAATATCGCAAGCAACCCTTTATTGATATCCAAAGGAGACTTTAATGAGGCATATTCAACCTATATTGAAAACGGGGGTGAATTAGTCTTTAACCAAGAAGTCCAGATCGCTTTCTTCACACGAAATCGAATACTTAATAGCACAAATAGTATAAACAACGGCAACTGGGTACACATTACTTTTGTAAAGAATGGAAATGGCCGCACTATTTATATTAACGGGACAGCCAGTGGGAGTGATAACCGCACCTCTGATATTGTAACTAATTCCGACCCACTTAATATCTCAGGCGCCAGTTCGTCCTTCAATGGTTTCATGGATGAAGTTCGAATATCAAATACAGGAAGAACTGCCGACTGGATCGGAACCGAATTCGAAAATCAAAATAATCCGACCTCTTTTGTCTACCACGTAAATGAACCACCGGTGCTGGCAAATATAGAATCTACACAGTTGGAATATTTAGCGGGTGACGGACAGGTTGCAATCTCATCTTCGCTGACTGTAAACGACAATAATGACACCCACCTGGAAGAAGCAACTATTCATATTTCATCAAACTATCAAAATGGTGAGGATGAGCTTATCTTTTCTGATCAAAATGGTATTACCGGCAGTTGGGATGCTGCCTCAGGGGAACTTACCCTTACCGGCTCCGCAACCGTTACAGAATATCAGGATGCCCTGCGGAGTGTAAAGTATGAAAATACGAGTGACACTCCTGCGTCATCAATAAGAACCATTACATATGGCGTAAACGACGGTACTGATACAAGTAATACGGAAAGTCGAGACATACGAGTACGGGCTTCCAACGAGGCTCCTGTCTTGTCCAATATAGAAAGCAGCACGCTTAGCTATACGGAAGGCGATGGAAAAGTTGCAATCACTTCGTCACTGAATGTGGACGATAATGACGATAGTTCCCTCGACAGTGCAAAAGTGAGGATAAGCACTAACTACATCCAGGGGGAAGACCTACTGGAATTTACCGATGCTTTGGGCATTACAGGGACCTTCAATACCAGCAGTGGGACGTTAACTCTCACTGGGGGCACATCTATCGCTGACTATCAAACCGCACTCCGTTCCGTGACATACCGGGCAGATAGTCCCGACCCGTTAACACTGGACAGAACCGTAGAATTTATTGTTAACGACGGATACGACAACAGCAATGTGGTAAACCGAACGATTTCGGTCTCTACACAAAATTCCGCTCCTGTTCTGGATGACATCGAAACTGAAGCTTTAGCTTACAGCCCGGGCGATCCCCCAACGGAAATCACTAATACTATAACAGCTGCAGATTACGACAATGCTGAACTCCAAAGTGCATCTGTACAAATAAACAGTAATTACGATAGTTCTCAGGATCTGCTCAACTTCAGTTCTATGTTGGGGATCTCTGGCAATTGGGATGCTACAACAGGAACGTTGACCCTGAGTGGTGCGGCCAGCGCAGACGACTATCAAAACGCCCTCCGCACAATTACATATGAAAACACTAGCTCCAACCCTTCGATCCAAACGCGCACAGTAAGTTTTACTATCAGCGACGGTAGCCTCAGCAGCACACCTGAAACCCGAGATATAACCCTTAGCGTTCCTGGCTCCATCTCTGGACTGGATCTTTGGCTCAGAGGTGATGCAGGCGTTTCAACGAGTAGCGGTGAAGTAGTTACATGGGCTGACTACAGTGGCAATGGAAACGATTTTACAGGCCAGGCCGGTGGTGGAGGTCGTCCAACCTATGTAAGCAGTTCATCAGACCTGAATAGTCAACCTGCAGTAATGTTTGCAGGCGACGGTGATTTCATGGAAGATGTGGATGGCGAAAACTATATCAATGGTCGTTCGGAGTTTACTCTTTTTGTAGTGATGAAATCGGATGTGACCAACACCGACCGTGGATTTTGGAATACTCAACAACCTGACGGGCAGGATGATATTTTCACCATCCGCTATGATGAACAGGGAGCAAACGCCAGTGCGGTTAATCTGATTAAAACCGGAATACTGAACGACGATCCCGCTAATCAGCTGGAGAGCTTCTCCGACGTTCAGACCACAAACGGGCAGATTGTAATGCTGCAGTGGGATAGCGGGAACCTGTTTGATCTGTTCGTAGATGGTGTGCTCAACAATCCCAGTGGAGCTTCCTCCCCTCCTGCCGGAACTATTTCAAATGCAGCCACAGCCATCGTAGGCAAAGGAGGTAAAGATGCTCCTAACACTCCCGGACAAAGCTGGGATGGATTAATCGCAGAAGTTATCCTGTATGGTCGCAGTATAACAGAAGAAGAACGTAAGTCAGTGGAGGACTATCTTTCCGATAAATACGGTATCCCCATTCGACTGCTTACAAAAGCCACCGGCGGCGAAGCAATCTCGGCCGACGATGCCAATGCCGCATTCACCTCATTGACCGGTCCAATCATCCGGGAGGAAGTTGTCGGCAAGCTTCAACAGGGTGGTACCATTACACTTAAAGTGCCGACTGGTTATGAATGGGATACTGGCGGTTCTGCACCAACGGCAACAACATCTCCGGCATTTGGCGGTACTACGAACCTCTCAGTCTCTTTTACTAGCCGAACCGCTACCGAAATCACATTTACTGTAGACCAGGCTTCTACTTCTTCTAGTCCGGGCAAAGTGGAGTTTAACGGCCTTCGGGTACGCCCTACCACTGGAGTTCTTCCCAATTCAGGAAACATTACGAACGTCGGGACAACGGGTCCGGGCGGTACTACCAACTATGGGACTCTTACCATGGTACCGGGTGCCACGGATAGCCTGGCGTTCGCACAGCAACCCACCAATACCAATGTCAACGAAAATATCAGCCCTGCAGTCAAGGTGCAGCTTGTTGACCAATATGGCAATGAGGTTGAAGAAGGTAATGTCTCCGTAGATGTAGCCTTGAGCTCGGGTACCGGAACTCTATCGGGTACAACCTCCCGAATGACCAGCACACTGGGAATAGCTCAATTTAACGATCTCAGTATTGATTCAACTGGTACCAAAATACTAACTGCTAGTAGTTCAGGCTTAGCATCTTCAGAGAGCAACCCGTTTGATGTTGTATCATCAGGGCAGTTTACCACCTTCAGGGTAGAGCGTGATCCCAGTGGAAACATCACTCCCAAAAAAGCGGGTCAGCTCTTCGATATAAAAATTTCTGCCGTGGATGCTAACGGGAATGTGGATACAAGCTTTGAAGGTAGCGTTACTGTTACTTCAAACGGAACAATGGATACAGGAAGCGGAACAACCCCCGGTTTCAGTAACGGAGTTTTATCTGGCCATACTGTGAGCATCACAAGTACAGGCAACATACAGATTACGGCAACAAACGAATCCGGTCCTGAGTCTGGCGACAGTAATGAATTTCCGGTATCTCCCGGTGAGGCTGCGGCCAGTACTTCACAAATAACGGCCAATCCCGAAGTTATTCGCAATGATGGCTCCAGCAGTTCCACCATAACGGTACAGCTGAAAGATGAATTCGGAAATAACCTCACTACTGGCGGAGACAATGTGCAGCTCAGCACCACTGCCGGAACATTAAGCTCTGTAACCGATAATAGTGACGGCACCTACACTGCATTCCTTACTTCTTCAAATTCGCAAGAAATCGCAATTATTTCCGGTTCTGTTAACAGCAGTAATATAGATGATAATGCCCAGGTAACCTTTACGGTATTCGATGCCATTTGGGAGAGCCAGCTCGGAGATACGGATATAGCCAGTGACTGGAATCTGGCCGATAACTGGAGTAATAATAGTATACCGGGACCGGGAGATATTATTCTTATCCCGGTAGATCCCGAAGTCGGAAATGAATATCCCGTTATCGATATGCCGGGACAAACAGTTGGTGAAGTGGCTATTGAAACCGGTGCTGATATTACGGTTACAGGTGGAAACAACTTAACGATAGAAGGCCGGCTAACCGGAGGTGGTGATGTAAAC
>JBEPXS010000192.1:0-6892 GCA_041641755.1 Balneolaceae bacterium | reverse complement strand
CTGGAGAAAGTCGTACCCTACTCTGAAACGACCTTCTTCAAACAAAATGGAGTGTTACGTCCGGCCCTCACAAAGAAGATCGCCCGGAAGATGAGCGATCAGCTTGAAAAAACCACATGGCCCGATGGATGGTGTCAGTGGCTCAGCAGAAAAGAAATACAGCAGAAACACCCCGGCATCACCTGCGTTGTGGGCGGACTGTGGCTACCGATCGGACTAACGGTAGATGTTACAGAGTACCTGCATGCATTAGCAAAATATATTAAAAAGAATGGTGCTCAATTTATAGAACATGCCAAGTACGATTTTAAACAGAACAGTTCCGGCTGGGAGATACAGTTAGGCAATCGCCGACTGCAGTGTAAAAAAATGGTATTCGCTACAGGTTACGGGATGACTAAAGATCCGTTATGGGATTTTCTACCGCTTCATCCCATCAAGGGACAGATGGCAATTTTTGAACCGGAGCAACCGCTTTCATTTGAACACTCTATATCAAGTCTCGGCTATATTGCCCACCTGAATAAGAAACGCTATGCCCAGGGCAGCACGTATGAACACGATTTCGAATCGCTTGAACCCGATGATTTCGGTGAGGAATATCTCCGAAACAGGTTGAAACGTACGCTACCGGAACTGGAGGCAACATCTGAATTGGTTGGCCAATGGGCGGGAGTACGTATTTCGAGCCCTAACCGGAAACCTGTGCTGGGATCTCACCCGGAGCATGCAAACCTGTATACCTATACCGCCCTGGGTTCCAAGGGATTGATGTACGGCAAATATCTCGCTAATCTCTACGCTGAGTATCTCCTTAATGACCAACCACTTCCTGCAGAAGTCGATATTCGACGCTTTGAGTAAAGATAATATAGATGTAACTTACTATGTCACATGAGATTACAATAGCTCAACAAAATATTTAAGAGGAATAAGGGCTAGTGTCGTGGTCACGCCTAAAGTGTCAGTTTGCATCAAAGAAGTGGCCCGGAGAACCCACCCCGTCTTTCGCGCAACCCCACTCGAAATCCACCCCTTCGGCGGAGGGGATTTGCTACATGCCTGTTTTCAGAGAAACAGCTCAGAATATTGGTATGGGCGCCTATAAGTCCCCTCTCGGGAGGGGTGCCGAGTGGAACGAGGCGGGGTGGGTTCGCAAGCAGATGATTCAGGCAGACCCGAAAATTTGTCTTAGATATGAAACTAGAGTTCTGCCACCGTGTGGTGATACATATTGTTAGTATTCGGTTTCAGGAGTCCGGCACTATTGTGCAGTTTAATTCGCTGTTTGACCGTTTTCCTGAAATTGCTGACCTGCCTATCCGAAATAGGTTTTGCATTCAACAACTTCTGCAGATCATCATACGATTCTTTGACAATACTCTGAATTTTCCTGTTTCCCGCCCTAAGAAAATGAGTTGGAGTTGAGCCCTGCAACCGTTGCTGTTCATAGCTTATCGTAGCCGTAAAGTACAACATCGACCAAATGGTAAACAGTTCGAAGTTATCTAGTGTTTGGTAGCATCCCGCTACCAAGTAATCAATGAACTCAATTTCTGTATATATACCCTCCTCATATTTCTTCAGCTCAGCAAGCAGTTGCTGATGATCATTCCGGTGGTCAGTCAACATGTTCAAGACTTTCTCGACGCCGGAGAGCGTATGAGCAATACCGGTACTATGCAACGGGTCCACAAAACCGACGGTGTACGGTAATGCTACCCACCTTTCCCCGGACGCTCTATTCAACCTGCGCTGTAACCTGTCTGTACGGATCAGGGCACCGGGTTGTTCGGCCAATTGAGCCTCATCCATTAATTCACGGATCGAGGGATAGGCAGAGATAACAGATCGCCATTCTTCCTCAGACGATACCTCCTCATCCTTTGGATATCGGTTGTTATCTAAAACAAGCCCCATACTGGTACGCTTGTTATTAAACCGAAGCATCCACAACCACCCTTCCTCAATCAGATGATGGAGAGCTGACAGGTCAGGATCATAGGGATAATCAGCATTGGGTATGCCTGATTCCTGTAGTTTTTCAGACCATAGCGGAACTTCCTGAAAGTGGGTATAAACAGCGCGGGAATTGGTCAAAAAATGCTGGCTGCTATATTCAATTCCCAATAATTGATTAAGAAGTGCCGGACTCCCGGTCGCATCAATAAAAAAATCAGCCGTTAATGCAAAGTCTTTGTCATTACTTGTAGCCTGAAATTCCCAGTTGCCTTCAAATGCTCCACCATTGATCTCAGTTTTATCAAAGTAAGCAATGCCGGATTCCTTGACCTTGTCAACGAGAAAAGAATCAAAATCGGAACGTAGCCAATTGGTATCCGAGTTCTCATTACTGGAACTAGCCGCCACGAGTAACTCATTCGAATGAATTTCATCGGTAGTAAAGGATATCCCCTTTTTGTGTTTATAGTAACTGAACCCACGTTTTATACCGCAGACAACTTCCGGATAGTGATCTTGCCAGGTTCCATATCTTGAGAGCGGTTTCAGCCAGGAGAGATCATATTGATCTGAAAGATCGCGTAAAATCATATCAGCGATGGGGGTCGAGGATTCCCCGATTGTAAAACGGGGATGACGATGCCTTTCTACCAGGGAAACATCGAAACCCACCTTATTCAGGCACAGAGCCGTCAGGGAACCGGCAAATCCCGCGCCGGCGATTAAAATTTCAGACTTAATATTTTTCAATCTTTAGCAAATACTTGCTTTTTATTACGACTCACTACAATCACAATTCACCGACGGAAGCAAACGCTGCTGCATATTCATCTGTTTCAGTCTATTCTTCCTTTCCTCAAAACATTTTTCACAACTGGAGAACTGCTTCAAATCCCAAAGATCCACAAAAATACGCCCGCCAACTGAACCGAGAGCTTTTTCAAACACTTCCTCCAATGCATCAAGAGTCGGGGGGACGTATTTACCTTGATTTTGCAGCTTGTGCATAATTCCGTTGCCCGGACGGGTGGGAATAATTGTAGAGCACCGGACCCCTGCATCACTGGCAAACTCGGTCGAGCGTAACGCCCATTCAATGCCCTCTTCCCTGTCGGTCAAGTATGGCGGATTCAACAATAGAAATGTGCGAATATCTATTCCGTTGCTCGTCAAAAAATTAGCTACTTCAGCAAAATCATCTCTATCAAACTGCTTATTTAGCTTAGGCAACACTTCCGGATGAATGGTTTCCAGCCCAATCGCAATCTCAAGTTGCCCAGTCAGCATTTCACTGAATTCCAGGCACCGATTTCCACAGTATTTAGGGTGATTTTCCACAATTACCCGATCGTAGTCCTCCAGCAACTTTGCGATATATTGATAATCGTCCGGGGGAACAGCTTTGGTGTCGAAGAAATTGCCACTGTTGTAGAGTTTTATAACTGAGGCCTCAGGTAACCTTTCAAGAGCATATTTGATTTGGCTAGGATTAGCTCCTTTGGGAGTCGGGGCGTCAAGCGTGTTCTTCCAGAGGTCACACATCAGACACCGAAACGGGCACTCCTTGTTGGTAAGAAAAATAGTATTGACCTCACAAATATTTCCCTCCGCATTCGGCTCCCGTTCATGTAAAAAATGATATGGAATCGACGGGTCTACCGAATTTTTGGGAGGCCGAAGCTGTTCAATTTCCGCTCTACCGGGCATAAAGGGAAGAAAAGTAAGATCGATATTCGGTTTCGTTTTCTGGAAACAGATCTTTGAACGACCCTTCAGTCACCGCTCCGTGCTGGAAACGCCGTTTGGGATACACCGGCATATCAAAACCGGTAATCTGCTTTATCCCGCGTTGAACAATTTCTCCTTTCAATGCATACAGCTCTTCCTCGTCCCAGTCGGTAAGCTGGATAAACGGGATTCCTTCAGATACCTCAATTACATTTGGCAACGCGTAGGGACTAAAGCCGTCAAAACCGTACTGGCGTGCAGGGGCATAGGTTCTCACATGCCCACGGCTATGACCACCGGAGTACGTCAACGAATGTTTCATTTTATCGACGCCCCATCCTTCATGGTAAAGCAACGGATTATTCAATACACTTCGGATGGTCAACTCATCATTGGCATCGATCGGATAATCCTTGAGATTTTCGTCACCACCGTCGCCATCGGCAAGGTATTTCCAGTCAGGATATCGCTGCCGGATCTGTTTGCACAGGGCCAGCGTCATGGCCGCTGCCTGAACATCCAGGGGTTTGTAATCTTCGATCACCTCAATCGCCTCTTTGTAGTCGACCTGCGACTTTGATACTTCCATCAATTCCAGGAATAGTGAAAGATCCAGGTCATCGAGAAAACTGTGGGCCTGTTTGGCGTCGGCTCCACCATCAACCGAAAGTGTGAAAGCTTTTAACCGTTGCGGCGAAAGCCCCATCTCCAGCATCAGATGATAAAGCACCAGGAAAACGGACCCGCTGTCGATTCCCCCGGAAAAGAGTACTCCGATCGGTTCTTCATCCGGAATTTGTTTGAGCCATTTTTGACATTCATCGGTCAAAGCACCGATATATGCCTGACCGATCTCATCCAGATCCTCATCTAATCTATTTCGCTCAGGTTCAAAATACCGATTGTAGGTAGGACTCGGGTCCGGACATCCCACGATATCCAGCCGAACTAAATAATGTGCGGGAACCATACGCGTATACGAGGGGTGGAACTGTCCCTCCATTTCATGTTCTTTCAGATAATCGTGTATCTCATCAATTCGCTCGGCTACAATCAGCAGCGGCCCCGATTCCTGTTTGGCCAAAAAGTAACGCATCGGTCGGCCGATTGAACGTGCCAGAAATACTTGATTACCTACTTTTTCCAGGATTGCAAACTGGCCATCGATCTTGCGAACCTGGTGGGGATCGCCGGAGGCAACAGCTTCTTCTGCCTCCTCTAAAGACATGTTAAAAATCTGGTTTAGTTCCGGATTGAGAAGATTTACAAAATCGTTGACTGGTGCTTTTTTATTTTCCACGACGGCTTAAAATTATGTTTAGCAATTTTGTTCAGAAGTGATGTGCTAAATATAAAATACCCACCCACCTATTGCCAACAGATATAAAAAATTATGATCTTTTTACTCAACGCTGATAACTTCTTCATTCTCATCCAACAACCTGCCATCAGAATCCACTGAATAGGTACCATGCATTAAATGCTTGTCAAGCTGCATGATCTTTTTATCAACCTGGGCTATTCTCCTATGATGATCTTTACCTTGCCGGTGTTTAAGTACCATTCGGACTTTGTACCATGCATATATCTTATCTTCCGGTGTACCATCCCAAAACCATTTGAACATCTGGTTGAGTTCTTCACTAATTTGAGCACGGTCTATTAGTTTGAATATGCCCTTACAGGTTACATTGACTAACCAAACGGAGGTAGTTATAAAGACCAAAACAAGAGCTATATTCATTTTAGACACCTGGCATTTAAAAAGTACTTAGGAAATCAGTATCCCAAAATACTTCATTTATTTTAAAAGCGAAATACCAACCCGCTCCAGGCTCCCCCGACATTTGTACCGTAGTTTTCTGAGTTAGGTACTGCAGAGACTGCAACGTTAAACTCAAAGCTCTTCAATACAATACCGATACCTGCGGAATAACTGGTAGATGAGTATCCGCCCGTTCGCATACCTACGCGTAATGGTAAAAAGCCAAAGAATCGATACTCGAGCCCGGTCGCCAGCGATACTCTTTTACTGTTGATTCCCTGCTCCACAAAACCTGCTCCAAGGTCCATGGAAACGCTAAGTTTGTTCATGGTTAACTGGGTGCCAAAGTTTACCATTGACGGAAGTGCTTTGGTTACGCTTTGAGCCTGATCAGGAGCGAAGGCACCATATATCTCTGTGGCAATACTGTCAGACAATACATGGTTGAAATATTCCCCTTCATCGCCGTTAAATTCGTTATCTATGCGTTCCCGGTCAATCTCAAACCCATCCCACGTAAACTGATCATCAGCAGAAAACCGCCCAAACTGTTTGTCATAAGTTATGGAACCGAGATCAGTCAGGGACAAACCCACCCGAAGACGTTCCTGACCTGCAAAGAAAACGCCAATAAATGGCAGACTAAATTCCATCTGTGCAGTTATTCCCAGGTCCAATCCCAAACCTGTACCTTTCACCTCATATAGATCGGCACCGGTAGGTTCGACATAGTCACCAAGCTTTGGATTCTGCTCAGACCCCTGCCGATCCGTATAATAATTGTTGAGTTGACCCGTAACGCTGCCGGTCGTTTCAACTGAGTATTTGAAGTCATGGTGGAGCTCCTCTACATAATCACCATTTCGATTGACTTGCAGTGTTGAATTAAAATTAATGTTGGAATAATTGGTACCCAAGAGCATTTTAGGCGCCGCTCCGGCAAATATTTTTACATTTTCAAAAACGCCAAGTAAACTGGGTAACGATATCAGCTCCATCGCAAGTCCCGCCGAAACTTCAGCAAACGTCATTGCTTCTGCACCAAAGTTGACCGGACGACCGGACGAAAAAAGTTCGCCGTCGAGTCCATGGATTCCAACTTCTGCAAGTCCCCTGTTCACTCCTACATTTGTTAATGTACGCATCCGCAAAGCCACACTGGCGCTCCATTTTTCTTTACGGGTGGAAATACCGATGGGAATAAAATCGAGCTGCATACCCGCGGTTTTCATCTCAGACAGATCGGTACCGAACCATTCATCCAGCGCCTGCTCAGCTATCTCATCAGAAAGTGTCAGGCCTTGGGTAAAATACTTATTATACACCGATATGTTGACCAGTGATCCACCCCCTGCTGTACTCAAACCTCCCAGCAGTCCTACGGTAAAATTATTTTCATTCCTGTTTTGGAGCATCAGGTTGGCTGGATTCACAAAA
>JBEPXS010000191.1:0-6926 GCA_041641755.1 Balneolaceae bacterium | reverse complement strand
TTACTTTTTCACCTCTGACCTGAAGCAGGGGAATCAGGTAATCTATGGGGGTCCATTGCAAACTTGTTACGGCATAAACAGCGAGTGCATCTATAATATATTTACCGACCATCAAAACTAAACCAGTAACAAAATAAAATCGACGGTCTACCGGCTTTCGAAAATCAAAAAGACGAAGTGCAAGTTCTCCCATTTTGGCTATCCCGTTATTATACAAAGAATTTTACGTACACAATATGGACATAACCACTAAAAACGGCAAAAAATGGGGACTATCGCATATCGTTGAACACTCAAGTTCCAATTTATACCACAAAAATATTGTAACAAATACGCTAACAGCCACTCTTGTATATTGCAATCGTAAAAAAACAGAAAGATACTTATGGCAACGTTAGACAAGATCGCTTTTCTCGTCAACTATGGAGTTGAAGCCATACGCTCGTTTATATCAACAGAAGATCTTACTACAGAAATGCTGATTACTCTGGCTTTTTTCGCCTTTGTGATAGCCGTACTGTAAACATTTTTTATCGATTCATTTAAGATCCGTTTCCATCGCTGTATCAGAGTTTTCCGCAGCAGTGCATGGCCTCTGTGGCTGGCAGCTCATCTGAGCAATCATTGCCGGGCTTTACTCAATAATTTTTTCAGCGGATTACTATATACTCTCCTCACAACAGTGATTGCCAGGCTATGCAATGGGATTTTATTAATTCCCCCCACTCTGACGACGTAAGATCTTATCTTCCTGTTAAACCCATAAAACAATGAATGATCGATTACTCAAGATTGGAGAACCTGCCGGCTAATCCAACACTTTAACCCGGATTATTCACCAAGAAATTTGGTCGAGCTTAAGGCGAAGGGAAAATGGTGACGGAACAGTACATATGTAACGTCAACTCCAGATAAGGGTGATCCAAAATTGGGTTATTGCGGTGCCCTTTCCGGCCTTCGAAATTTTTGTTGATTGAGTGACCAGAGCGGGAGCGTAAAGAAACCATTTCTGTTTGAGATCTGCGTATTTCAGCGGATCGAATTAAATGGTTTTATCCCGACAGCTGTCGGGAGGAGGGAACGCAACAAAAAATTCACCAGCTGGCGACGTTTTGGTTCGTTTTTTCGTCGTTCAAAAAATGAACAACAATAAAAGGACTTCAACGGGCAACTAAATGAGGAGTTTGCTGAATTCTTAAACCGAGTTCACGTTATTTAACAACTTGGATGGTGCTATGAAAAGGATATGTATATATTTAAACGGGGTATGTAAATATTTCACTCTCATTTCAATACTTTCAATCATTTTTTTGATGAGTTCTTCATCTTGCAATGCGCAGCAGCGAACCTCCGATATCGGGAATTTTTATCCGTTTCTTAAAAAGTATAGTGCAAACAATAGTAATAGCCTGTCCTATCTTTCCGCAGATTGGGAAGATACCAGTGCCTGGAGGGAACAGGCTCGCTCAACAATGGAAGAGCTGCTTGCATTTAATCCCGAACCAGCCCCGTTGGATATGGAAATACTGGAAACGAACCAGAGAGACGGTTATACACAATATTTGATCCGATATAATCTTAATGTCCTGCAAAAAACGGAAGCGTATTTGTTGATTCCTGACAATATAGAACAGCCGGCTCCGGCGGTCATTGCTCTTCATGATCATGGTGGATTTTACTACTTCGGAAAAGAGAAACACAATCTGGTGGATGATCAGCCTGAAGTTTTAGAAAAATATATCGAGCAGCTCTACGGTGGACGAACCTATGCTGACGAACTGGCCAGAAGAGGGTATGTGGTGTTGAGCCCTGATGCATTTTACTTTGGTTCGCAACGTATTGATCCCCGGCAAATCACAACAGAACGGGCGGCGGAATATTTACGCCATTCATCACGTGACTTGAGTGAAAAAATAGAGGCTTTTAACGAGCTGGCCGGTGATCATGAGGTACCGATGGAGAAATCCATCTTGGCGATGGGTACTACCTGGCCCGGGATTATTGTGCAGGGAGATCGCAGGGCCATAGATCTATTATATTCACGACCCGAAGTCGACACGACACGTATTGCCGCCATGGGCCTTTCCCTGGGAGGACTTCGAACGACCTATCTTTTTGGGATGGATTCGAGGATCGATGCCGGTGTGATTGCCGGATTTTCAAGCACATACGAGGAGATGCTTCGCACTAATTTTTTGAGTCATACCTGGATGATGTATGTACCCAGACAATTTCGTTTCCTGGATCTTCCTGATGTAGCATCCCTGAACGCCCCTAAACCACTGCTGATTTTAAATGCAAAACAAGATCAGCTTTTTACTATTCAGGGAATGAAAGCAGCCGAGACAAAACTCTCCGGGATCTACACTAAAATGGGCGTCCCCGGTAAGTTTAGAGTCAATTACTATGATGAACCTCACTCTATGACGGTATCGATGCAAGATGATGCTATCAGATGGCTGGACGAGTGGCTGAAATAAAACGAGTGAAATGGGATAGAATATTTGCTGGATAGTTATTCAGGTTTTACGCATTTATTGAGCAAAATATTAAGTGAAAAATATATGAGGATGTTGAAAACTACCGCAATATTTTTTGGATCATTTCTGATTTTTTTGGGATTGGCAGGGCAAGAGTTATCGGCGCAACAGCGTCATATGGAAAAGATAGATCGTGGTGTATTGGCTGTACCCAACAGGGATGGCAATGCTTTTATAAGCTGGCGGTTGTTGGTCACAGATACCGAAGAAGTCGGCTTCAATGTTTATCGGGTTACTTCCGATAGTGAACCTGTAAAACTGAACGAGGCTCCACTTACCAAGGCGACATATTTTATCGATAAGGAAGTACAGGGTGTTGATGGGAAAATATCTTATTTCGTAAAGCCTGTAATCGATAATGAAGAGCAGGAGCCGAGCGGAAGTTACAGATTCAATCCCGATCACCCGTACATTTCGGTTCCGGTGGACCTGCCTGACGGATATACCTCCAACGATGCCTCCGTCGGTGACCTTGATGGTGACGGGGAATACGAGCTGGTCGTTCATATGACCGGCAGGGCTCACGACAATTCCCACTCCGGTTTTACGGATGAGCCAATCCTGGATGCTTATGAGCTGGACGGCACGCAGCTCTGGCGGATTAACTTGGGCAAGAACATCCGGGAAGGGGCACATTACACACAGTTTATGGTTTATGATCTGGATAGTGACGGCAAGGCAGAGGTAGCCTGCAAAACCGCCGACGGCACGGTAGACGGAGTCGGAGATGTGATCGGCGATCCTGATGCAGGTCACCGTAACGATAAAGGCTATATCCTCAAAGGGCCTGAATTCTTGACCGTTTTTGATGGGGAGACCGGTACAGAATTAGCCACTACTGAGTATATTCCTCCACGCCATCCGGAGACGCTGAACCCGACGAGCAGGCAACTGGATGAAGTTTGGGGCGACGGCTATGGCAACAGGATGGACCGGTTCCTGGCGGGTATTGCCTACCTGGATGGCAAGCGTCCCAGCCTGGTAATGACCCGCGGATACTACACGCGTTCTGTACTGGTGGCCTGGAACTGGCGTAATGGCGAACTCACTCATCTTTGGACCTTCGACAGTGCTAAGGGGCATCCGGAATATTGTGGCCAGGGCAATCACAGTTTGAGTGTGGGGGATGTAGACGATGACAGTAAAGATGAAATTATTTTTGGTTCGGCGGTTATTGATGATGACGGTACCGGTCTTCACTCAACCGGTATCGGACACGGCGATGCGCTTCACTATGGCGATCTGGATCCTATGCACCCGGGCCAGGAGATCTTCCATATTCAGGAACGCTTTGACGATGCAGGTGTCAACTTTCGGGCTGCAGAGTCTGGGGAGATACTTTGGAAAAAGCCTTCCGTTACAGCCAGCGAAGAGGGAGAGGGGCCGGGACGTGGACTGGCAGCAAACATAGATCCCCGTTATCCGGGTACCGAAATGTGGGTGCGCGGTGGTGGTATACATGGACTGTTCAACGCAAAAGGGGAAAAAATTTCAGAGAAGCAACCCCGTTCCTGCAATTTCGCTGTTTGGTGGGATGGAGATCTGCAGCGAGAGCTTCTCAACAGTAATCGTATCACTAAATGGAATTGGCGCGATGAGACGACCGAACTGCTTCTTGAGGCAAAAGGATCCACCTCCAATAATGGTACAAAATCAACACCTACACTCAGTGCCGATCTGTTTGGTGACTGGCGGGAAGAAGTAATATGGCGTGCTGAAAATGGGGAGCAACTACGGATTTATACCACTACCATTCCGACCGAACATCGTTTTTACACGTTCATGCACGATCCGACCTATCGGCTCAGCATTGCGTGGCAAAA
This sequence comes from Balneolaceae bacterium, assembly GCA_041641755.1. GTDB lineage: Bacteria > Bacteroidota > Rhodothermia > Balneolales > Balneolaceae > JAMQKA01. The sequence continues at coordinate 2,563 of JBEPXS010000191.1, read as the reverse complement.
TGTAGCATACAACCAACCCCCGCATACCAGCTTTTATATCGGCAAAGAGATGGGGTCACCTGGCAGGCCGAATATTCGCGTTATAGAATAAAATTTTTTAACCCAAGCATTTTTTAAAATCTATCTATTATGAGTTTCCGCATAAATTGGATTTTAGCCGTCACAGCTTTTTTAATCGGGGTATCTCCGTCAAATAAATAACCTGAGTTCGAAATAAGAAAAAGAGAAGTAAATGCTATCCTCCGTCATCTCGAATGGAGCTTGCGAAATGAGAGATCTTTATATCCGAGGGCATCCCATTTTAAAAAGCTCTCTCATTTGCGTATCGAGATGACTCCTAAATAGGATTTTAAGAGTATGCCTTGCCTTCAAAATCATATGTAACTCAGGTTTAATCAGGTTATCGCTCGATCGAGATGCACATACCCACCGTCAATATGGACAAACTGCCCGGTGGTATGAGACGAGCGTTCCGAGAGTAAAAACAGAACTGTATCTGCCACTTCATCGGGGGTCGTCATGCGCTGTTTTAAGGGTATTTTAGACACGATCTCCTTTTTTTTGGCCTCCGGCTCATCGAAGTTGTCGAGCCACTTCTGATAACCCGGCGTCCATGACTCGGCAATAATTATGGCGTTAACGCGGATTTCATCCTCCCGTAGTTCCAGAGCCCATTCGCGGGTTAGGCCCAATACTCCTCCTTTTGCTGCGGCATAGCCCGAGGTACCTCCCTGGCCGGTAAGGGCTACTTTGGAGGCGTTGTTAACGATGGGACCGGAAGATTTTTTGAGCCAGGGTAGAGCTGCTTTGGTAATGGCATAAAAATGAACAAGGTTAAGTTTTAGAGAATCTATAAATTCTTCATATGAGGCATCCAGTCCAACGCCGTCATTCACACCCAGGTTATTTACAAGTCCCTCCAGCCTGTCATAATGGTCGGTAGCTTGGTTGACGGCACTCCGACATCCTGCAGGTGTTGTGAGATCGCCCTGTACGTAGAGCGCATTATGGCCCTCCTCCCACAGTTCCTGCTCCAACTTTTTACCCCGCGGATGTTTGTCTACGATAACCGGGATGCCTCCTTCTTGTATAATGTGGCGAACAATCGTTTCTCCAATACTCCCCGGAAGGCCCGCGCCACCGGTTACCATGATCACCTTCTCCTCCAAATTTAAGTCCATAATGTGACCTAAAATTAATTAATCTATTTCCAAATGAAATCGCAGGTTAAACTACTTCAATATACATTGATATTCTACTTGTTTAAGCTTGAAGCAAAGAAAACTTTCTAATAAATGAAAAGCATTTTTATTGGTTAATATAAAATTTGTATTCTTAGCTGGCTGTTGATACTCAAAGACTCCACGCCAAAAACAACTGGGATATTGATTGGAGTATATCAGGTTAGGTAAAATGTCTGATTTGATTCAATAACATTCTACCTGTTGCTATACACATAACTAAAGTATAGGGGATGGTGAATACATGGATGATGTAAAAAAGGATCGCCCGCGAGACCCATATGTCCTAACCAAAGATGACATTAAGGAGCCACCGACAAGTTTGTGGCAGACGATCAAATACCTTGGGCCTGGTTTTGTTTTATCTGCCGCTATCGTTGGTTCTGGTGAACTTATTGCTACGACCACTTTGGGTGCAAGAGCGGGATTTGTAACCTTCTGGGTGGTTATTTTAAGTTGCTTGGTAAAAGTGACCCTTCAGCTGGAGTTTGGTAAACATGCCATCAGCACCGGGGAAACCGTAATGACAGCTTTCAATAAGTTGCCTGGATGGAATTACAGAAAGATTAATTGGTCGATCTGGGCCTGGCTGTTTATTCAGTTTTTTAAATTGCTGCAGGTCGGGGGTATTATCGGTGGGGTAGCCATTACCCTGAATATAGTTTTTCCCTCGATAGGTGTTACTATTTGGACCGTAATAACAACCATAGCTGCATCTCTATTGGTATTTCGGGGATATTACCGGTTTGTCGAACGTTTTTCACTAGTGATGATCGCATTTTTTACGGTCTTTACTTTCTTGTCGGTTTATTTTTTGCAGTTTACCAGCTATGCCGTTACCTGGGACGAGATTTTATTTGGTCTGGAATTCAATTTGCCAACCGCTATGGTGGGAGTGGCCATTGCGGCTTTTGGGATTACCGGGGTTGGAGGAGATGAAATTATGTATTATCACTACTGGTGTCTTGAAAAGGGATATGCAGCCTATACCGGCCCGGTAGTCAAGACGCCCGAATGGGTCCACAGGGCAAAGGGATGGATTAAAGTGATGTATTGGGATGCAGTCCTGTCGATGGTTGTATATACCTTGGTTACGGCCGCTTTTTATATACTGGGAGCAGCAGTGTTACACGCTCAAAGCCAGGTTCCCGAAGGCTATCAGATGATTGAGACCTTGTCCCAGATGTATACGGAGACGATGGGGAGCGGAGCACAAAATGTTTTCCTGATCTGTGCGGTGGTTGTGCTCTTTTCCACGCTCTTTTCTGCGCTGGCCAGTTGGACCCGTATCTTTTCGGATGCCTTTGGAACGCTGGGTAGAT
>JBEPXS010000190.1:0-6907 GCA_041641755.1 Balneolaceae bacterium | reverse complement strand
GGCTGGATTTCCCATTTTTTTGAGATTTTTGTTTTATATCACCTGAACCTGAACGTTGTTCGGCCTCAGAATGAGTGAGCGTCAATAGCTGGTTGGTTTTGGGATTTCTAATGAAAGTAGCACCACCGTCAGGCCAACGTACTTTCAGTGAGTCAATCGTGTCTTTCTCTCCCAACCCAAAATGTAACCTGGGATCCACAGACGAATGGTATCCCCTGTTTGGCATCTGTTCTCTGAATATCGTTTGATCATCAATCCACAGCGTAACTTTTGTCCCGACAGCCGCTGTATTATACCTGGATCCTTCCAACCGAATTTCCAACCAGTTGGTGGTTGTTTTCAGGGTATCTGATCTGTTTTGGTAAACATTTGCCTTTGCATTAACATTATTAACGACCAAATCCAGATCTCCGTCATTGTCGAGGTCGCCGTATGCAGCCCCATTTGAAAAACCAGGCTTTGCCAATCCCCATTCTTCTGCCTTGTTATCAAATCTATACGGCCCCGTTGAACGAAAAGCATAATTACTGACCGGCGTTGATGGTATTTTCCCGAATAATTGTTGCACCGTCATATCCCCCTCAACAACCGAACGCAGACGCTGCATGCTACGGTCATCAGTAACATAATCCTGGTTGGTCAGGTCTTTAAAGATCCCGTTTGTTACATATATGTCGTTATGGGCGTCCAGATCCAGATCGGCAATAAGCGCAGACCAACTCCAGTCGGTAGCATATACGCCGGACAACCGCCCAATTTCACTAAAATGGACCTCGTTAGTAGTATCAACGGATTTTTCGGAAGCAGAACTGAGGCTTCCCCTGTTTAGCTGAAGTGTGTTTCTTACAAACTGATGATGATATCCCCTATTAACTCTCTGTATGTAATCGTCCCAAAAGTCAAATGTAGTGGTTGATTTCTGCCTGTTAAGTTCTTCTGGCAGCATATCTGTGACATAAATATCCGGTAACGCATCTCCATTTATATCCGCCAGGTCTCCCCCCATCGAGCTTAGGCTAATGGAGCTTGTTGCTTCGGGCAGTTGTTCACTGAAGGAACCATCACCATTATTCAGATACAAATAGTCTCGTTCAAAAAAGTCGTTGGAAATGTAGATATCGGGCCAATGATCGTCGTTAACATCACCAACCATCAGATCAAGACCGAAACCGATCGAACTACTATGGATACCGGCCTGCTGGGTTACATCCTCAAATCTTTTGACCGGCTCTTTACCATCCTCAGAAATCATTTGATTTTGAAATAGCCTGTCTCCTCCCTCGGGATCAGGTTTGGTGCGTGACCCTCTGCGCATTAAAGCACCAGTGACCGGTTCAAATGAATTGCTCAGCAGATACATATCCAGATCACCATCGCGGTCATAATCAAAGAAAGTAGCATCCGTTGAGAGACCTACAACATCGAGCCCCCACTCCTCTGCCTGTTCACTGAATGTAAGGTCACCATTATTTATGTATAGCTCATTATGGCGGTTTTTACCTCCGGGACTTCCAGATTTGCAAATATAGATATCGGGCCAGCCGTCTCCGTTAATATCGGCAATACTTACACCGGTGGACCATACATTTTTGGAAGCTACACCTGCTTTGTCAGTAATATCTTTGAACCTAAAATCACCTTCATTGAGGTAAAGCTTGTTATCAACCTGGTTTCCAGTAAACAAAACATCCAATAGACCGTCCCTGTTAAAATCTGCCAGGCCGACACCACCACCGTTGAAAAAATTTCTATAGGTGTATGGATTTAATTCAGACGTGTAATCCAACTGATTTTCGAAATTTATGCCCGTCCGTGAAGAGGGCAAGTCTTTGAAAAGCTCGGAATTGCCTGAACCATCTGATCCACAACCAACAAGAAACAGCAAAAGTGAACCGAAAATTATTTGCAGATAAAATGATGGCCTAATCATCAAAAAGATTTCTAGAGAGGTGATTAGTTTGCGAGCTGTAAGTTAAAATTAAATATCATAAAAAAGGAAACATGCAGTTGCCTGCATGTTTCCTTGATTTAGAGTCAATTTATTTGCCAGACTGCGTTAACCCTGGTATTGTGAATGTGAATGCTGTACCAGATTGCTATTCGCCTCTAACTGATCACGCGGAATGGGGAATACATTTCTCCACTCAGGTGATTGTTCTTTAAATTGCCAGGGATCATTAAACTCGGTAGCCCCCTGGTCTCCCTGAAAGCGAATCAAATCTTGCCGGCGGAAAATTTCATAGAACATCTCTCTTCCCCGTTCAGCAAGAAGTCGTTCTGCAGTAAGATTGTCGAAGTCATCTACCCCTGCACGTTCACGTACCATGTTTACCAGACGAAGCGCTTCCGAATCGCTGCTATTCATGCGCCACAGTGCCTCCGCCTTCATCAGCAGAACATCCGTGTAACGATAGATCGGAAAGTCGTTGTTCAAGTTAGCAGTTGCTCCAATCTCAAACTCGAACTTGCCAATCCGTGCACCGGCTTGTCGCAAGCCATTGGGCTCAAGATTGAAAATACGTGGATGGAAGCTGATTGGCGGACCATTGGGGTCGGCAGCAGTAGCGCCACCGTCCATTATGCGTTCACCGGAAGTGCTGAAAGCTGGTCCAACAATGAAGTTACTCAGGCGGTCATCCAGCGTCCCCTGCATTTTCTCTACACCAGGCGTTGCCTCAGTAGTAGGTGCCGGACCAAATACTTCGCCTTGAGGACCCGGGTTCTCGTTTGGATCGACATAGGACATATAGAACTCCTCCATCGTGGCATAACCATTCCATGGTTGTGACTGAAGCTCAAACATAGATTGTGCCGCAACATGGTTAGTCATCATAGCCAGATTGAAGCCTTGCAGGAACACCTGGTCGTATGGTACGGCGAAGATAAATTCTGGCGAACCCTCATTATTCGGGACAAAGTTGGCCTGATAGTTTGCAGCCATGCTAAAATTACCAGAATTGATGATTGCATTTGTTTGAGTAACAACATCACTCCAGCGTTCAGTACCAGTATATACCTCGGCATTTAGGTACAGCTTGGCAAGGATCATATGGGCAACCCACTTGTTAACACGGCCGTAAGTAGCACCAATATCTTCACTCAGTTGATCCATATTATCCGTAACCTGCTGCTCTACAAAATCGAAAACAGCGGTGCGTCCCTGCTGGAAGTCCTGGAACCGCTGAGCTGGGTTTTCCTCTGCCTCCTCAAAACTGGTAATTATAGGTACATTACCAAAGTTATCAAGCAGCTGCAGGTAGTAGAAGGCTCTCAGTACCCTCAACTCTGCAATAAAAGAGGCGGCATCTTCCTGAGATACCGATCCTTCTCTGACCAGCGACTCAAACTGGAAGATAAGGCGGTTACAGTTGTTCACACCGGAGAAGAGATCCAGCCATGCGTTATTGATGTTTGGATCATCATACGCGAAGGTATGACGCTTCATTCGGATCCAGACACCGCCATCTTCCCAGTCGGCTCCTTTTTGGGTGATAATGGCCTCATCGGTAGAAACCTCATTATTTGAGGAGTTTCCATTATGGCCACCCCATCTTCCAAGCGGACCGTAAGCATCACCAAGTGCTGAGACAAACTCCTGATCGGTCTGGAAGAAATTCTCAGAAGTTACCTCACTATTAACTGTCTCTTCGAGATCAGTACACGAACTAACCATGAAGACTGTAAAGAGTAGTGCCAGCCCCATGTACCCTATAGAACTATTCATTTTATGTCTAAACATATATCCTAAATTTTTTATTTGCATTATCCAATACGGCTCTTAGAATTCAAGATTTACGCCAAAGGTAACCGATCGAGCTGTGAACCAGTTGTTACGGCGTTCAATACCTGGCGCCAGTGGTCCCGCGTCAACCTCATCTTCATAATTTACCTCCGGATCTATACCATCGTAACCGGTGAGTGTAAACAGGTTATTTCCGGAAACAGAGAGTCGCAGTCTGCGAACCTGGCTGTTCTCAGGAAGCGGTACATTATAACCGATACTTGCATTCTGAAATCGTATGAAAGTGGCATCCTCAACATTGAAGCTGGAGAAGGTAGGAGGCGAAGTCAGATTCGAAATCTCCTGTGCCGACTCAAGTACATTCCAGGTTGAGATAGAGGAAGGGACCTCATAGAACAGGCTGAATGTATTGACATTTTCATGGCCAAATACACCCCTGAAGAATGTTGAAAGATCCCAATTCTTATAATTTAAGGTGTTAGTCCAACCGATCTCGAAATCCGGCAGACCGTTACCGATCACTTTCTCATCATCACGGGTAATCTCATCGATTTTAACCCTGTTGCCTTCAGCATCGAAGAATCTCCATTCTCCATCATCACCGATACCGGCAAACTCGGGGCCCCAGATCTGACCCAGCGGCTCACCCTCTTTAACCCTTATAAGAGGTGTACTGTTTTGTCCGGGTGATCCGGCGTTTGCAATGAATATCTCATCACCCGTTACAAATTTGGTGAGTTCCGTACTAAACGTTGAGAACGTGAAGCCGGAAGTCCAGTTCAGGTTGGTGCTTTGGACAAAAGCATAATCTAAACTGGCTTCTATTCCTTTATTTTCAAGTTCGCCAACATTTTCCCAGCGTGTAGGGAAAAGGTTTGGCGGGACAGGGACCTGAACCTCAAACAAGAGGTCTTTGGTGTTTTTCTGATAGTACTCCACCGTACCATTCAGTCTCGAATTGAACATTGAGAAATCAAGTCCAGCTGTAAACTCGTGGTTTTCCTCCCATTTAAGATCCGGATTGGGGTTACTTACCGGACCGAAACTTTGAACAAAGTTACCGCCAACGAAGAAGTTGCCTCCCGGAGCAAACCGGAGCTTGGAAATACCACTGAATGGTGCATCATTTCCACTTACACCAAAGCTGGCACGAGCTTTTAACTGACTAATAAAATCGATATCAACCAGGTTGGTAAGTTCGATACCGGCACCGGTTGACCAGAAATTACCCCACTTTTCATTTTTGCCGAAACGGGATGACCCTTCACGACGTAGACTGGCATTTACAAAATAGGTATCATCCCAATTCAGGTTCACCCTGCCAAAATAACCGATAATCCTGTGTGTGCCCTTAAAACTACTTACACTTCCTTCACCCTGACTGAAATCCTGGGCGAATGAAAGGTTATTGAAGGCAACCGCATCACTAATGAAGTCACCACCCTGGGCATTCGTTCCGGTATCCACAAAATCATTGAAGGAATAACCGACAATCGATTCAATTCGCAATTCATCTATATCGGTATTATAGCTAACTGTAGCTTCGAAAAGTTCACTTTCATTGCTTTCCACCCATCGTTCTGCACGGCCAGGCCCAAGACTTGATTGGGTAGCACCACCCGTGATCTTATTGGTCTTGGCCCAGAATAAATTGCTTTCCTCAGTTTCTGTTTCTACTGAATAAAAAGCACTGGCACTTAATCCAGGTACCATATCCTCAAATTCGTACTGGGCTCGCAACGCGCCGTTAAATCGTTCTTCTTTCCCCTCATTCCTTGCTGTTTTTATAATAGCAACGGGATTAAATACGTCAAAAGAGGCAATTTCAGTATACCCACCCGTGTTTGAAAAACCATCTGATGTAACAGGGGCAGTAGGATTAAACGTGGCGGCATATCGGAACGCATTATCAAATCCACGACGTTCTTCCCTGTCGGTAGCTGCAAGGTTGACGGATAACTGTAGCTTATCATCAAGTGCTGTCTGCGTCAGGTTCAAACGGCCGTTCAGTTGTGAAAAACCGGTCTCTCTTTGGATTCCTGTATTATCACGAAAATTACCGGAAATCCGATAATTTGTGTTTTGATCACCACCAGAGAGTGCAAGGTTATGAATATGGTTATAACCGGTTTGAGTTATCTGTTCAAACCAGTCGGTGTTGGCTCCCAGGTTCGTAATGGCAGTTCCTGTTTCTTCTGACAGGGACCGGAACTCATTGGCACTTAAAACATCGAGCCTGTTTTCAATACCCGTCACCGTAACCGAACCGTTATAGGTAACCTGGGTTCTTTGCCCTTGTTGACCTGCCCGGGCACCTGATTTTGTAGTGACTACAATCACACCTGCAGCACCACGTGTCCCGTAAATAGCAGAAGCAGATGCGTCTTTAAGCACATCGATAGATTGGATATCATTAGGATCCAAGTTATCAAGACTGGCTCCGATAATGCCGTCTACCACAACAAGCGGGGATTGGTTTGCACTAAAGGTTGAAACCCCTCTGAGCCTGATGGTGGGATTAGCGTTCGGGTTACCACCCTGCCCGGCGATAACCAGTCCTGGTACTTTACCCTGAATAAGCTCACTTGCATTATTTACATTACCTGTAACGAACTCATCAGAATTTACACTGGAAACAGAACCTGTAACTTGCTGTTTCTCCTGCGTTCCGTACCCAACTACCACAACGTCCTCAAACTGCTGTACGTCAGCTTGTAGTTCGACATTAATAGTACTGCGTCCATTCACCGGTATCTGTTGTGTAATATACCCGATAAATGAAGCTACAAGTGTATCTTGTGCTGATGGAACTTCCAGTTTATACGTTCCGTCGGCACCTGTAGATGTACCTGTCGTTGTTCCCTGTACCACAATATTGACCCCTGAGAGTGGCTGTCCATCATCTGCATCTGTTACTGTACCAGATACCTCTACCTGAGCTAATGCAGAACCAACAGTGAATACTGTTAATATAAAAACCGCAATACCCACTTTTGGTATGCTGATAGAAACTAAATTACTAAGAGTATATCTCTGTTTTTGAAAAAACGAGGATATACAATTAAGAAATCGTATCCCTTTCCCTATCATAATTATACCTTGTTTATTTGAGTTAGCATTTAGAGAGGTGTAAGCCCTTTCATATACCCCAAAAAAAATGAGGAG
>JBEPXS010000189.1:0-6977 GCA_041641755.1 Balneolaceae bacterium | reverse complement strand
GCAGAAAGTTAATAAGTTTAAGTGATCAATTATGAAAGATTTACTAAAAGAACAACAGAACGGATTGGATTACTTGGAAAATAATCAGTCCCGAATCAGAAAAGGGATTTTGAAGCTGTTGAAAATTAAGGATTCCAACATCCGTTTGGATAATCTGTATCAGTGTCGCCATGCCGCCGACCGTGCGATACATATTGGGGGAGCGTCTTCGGCGACGATCCCGATGGTCAGTCTGTATTACGGTGGATTTCTTAATCTGAATATTGAGCAGCCCACTGCCACCAATCAGGATATGTTTGTGCTCAGCAAGGGGCACGCGGTAGCCACACTGGCCTCAATTTATGCGGACCTGGGTTATATCGACCGGGCGGTATTGAAGAATTCTCGTTCAATAGATAGCATCTTAAACGGCCATCCCGGCCCCGTACTACCAGGCGTACACTTGGCCACCGGTCCGATGGGACAAGGCATGGGCGTGGCCCAGGGCTTTGCCATTGCCGGACAACGCATCCCAAATTTTGATGTCTTTGCCCTGACCGGTGACGGGGAGCTGCAGGAAGGTCCTATTTGGGAAGCAGTCATGTATGCCGGCTATAAGCATCTGGAAAATTTCTGCGTGATGGTGGATCATAACGGTGGACAGCTCGATACGGTCAGCCACTTACATTACCCGTACCACGACATGGCCAGTAGTTTTGAAAGCTTCGGATGGAACGCTATAGAGGTGGATGCCACGAAGTACCACAACGTGTATGACGCGTTGGTGAAATTTAAATATGGGGAGCGTGACGGACGTCCCACTGCTATTATCTGCAACTCCACCAAGGGACATGGTGGTTTTTCTGATTTTATGAATACCCATAAAACAAAAATTCCAGATGATATTCTGGATCAGGAAGTTGCCCTGCAGGAGCGCGAACGCACGAAGCGAAAGAATGACTTTTGCCGTTTTTATAATGAGCTGGCTGAAAACGAGGCCCAGACCAATATTTTGTCCACTCTTCGCCACTATGCAGAAGAGATGAATTTTGAGATTATCCTGGATGATAGCCTGGCCGGTGATGTAAACAGAGTCACCGTACCTGTGAAAACAAAGAAAGCACCTATCCGTGACAAACAGATCAGTTATTCGGTAGAGAATCTGCCTGTATTGGAGAAGGGTACTGAATATGCGGCGCATAAGGTGATTGAGGCAGCGATGAAAGAGTTTGCCAAAGATGATCGGGTGATGTCGGTGGATTCGGACTTGGCCTCCACCAGTGGTTTACAGGGCGGGGTCGGTTTTGTGGATGAAACCCGGGCACTGAACGTGGGTGTAGCTGAAGCAAACATGTCGCTGATTGGAGAGGCGTTCGGTATCTTGGGCTACAACGCCTGGATCAGTACCTTCTGTCCGTTCTTTGACTGGAAGATGATGCGTCGGATGGCTGTTGGCCACCAAGAGCGTTTGGAGGTGATCGCCGAAGATAATGGGTGGCTCTCCGAAGGACACGGCCTTGACCTGACGATGATCGCCGCCGCTGCCGATCTGGAGACAAAGGCTAATGGCGCCACCCACATGGGTAATGACGATGCGCTGTTGTATAACGAGGCCGCCCAGATAGATATCATCAACGCTTCCTGTCCCCGGCAACTGTTGAGTATTATGAGGTGGATCATGGAAGGCAATAAAGGGATCATCTATCTGCGCATTCTGCGCTCGGCCGCACCTGTTATTTATGATTCTGATTATAAATTTGAGTTCGGTAAAGCGTATACGGTTCGGGAGTCCGATGAGCCCCAGGCCTATCTTGTTTCCACCGGCAGGGGCGTACACGAATCACTTGAAGCTGCCGAAGAGCTAGCGGCACAGAATTTGGAGGTCAGTGTTATAGACATGCCTTCGATTGATGTGGAGAAGATTCTGGAACTGAATCGCTCGGGTACACCAGTCTATATTGTAGAGCAGAATAACGGGTATCTGTGGACCAACGTCCGGGAGGTTCTGTTCCAACATAAGCAACAGATTAACACCGATAATCTGCATCCGATTAACACAACCGGTAAACAAGGTCGTCACTACATCCATTCGGGTACCTACGGCGAACTGGCCTCCCATTATGGAGTAGACGCTGAACATCTGATTCAGAGAATCTCGAATGATATAAACAACTGACATGGACATTGAAAGCGTTATTTTGCACGAAACGGATATTCCCGAACAGCAACAGCCCGGCCGTCAGATGCGTTGGCTGGTCGACGAAAATTCTCTGCCGGCCGAACATATGTCGGTCTGCGTTATACGGGTAGCCCCCGGTGAGACGGTTCGCCCGGCTCATTCTCATCCCCGCAGTGAAGAGCTTATTTATATCATAACCGGATCAGGTAAAGTAATGATAGAAGATGAAGTCGGTGAGGTAAGGGCCGGATCAGCCATACTTTTTGAAGAGGGTAAGATTCATATGCTCAGAAATAGCGGGGATGTGGAGATGAAAGTGATCTGCTTTTTTGCTCCTGCGACAGACATGGATAATTATGAAATGTACGAGGAGATCAGCTTCCCGGACGAATAGAAGATTCGTGTTCATCGACCAGCTGTATGCACTCCATCCATTGCCCAACAAAAAGGGAAAATGAATAAAATAATCAAAAAATTTTCACTAATAATAAAAGTTATGAACTATAGATTTTTTATCTCGAATCTTTTACTTGTTCTGCTTCTGGCAACTTCGAGCATGGCCCAGGATCACCTGTTCAGGAATCCGGATGAGCCGCTGGATGCCCGCGTGGAAGATCTGATTAGTAAACTGACGCTCGAAGAAAAAATCGGGCAGATGATGAACAGCAGCCCCGCTATTCCACGGCTAAATATTCCCGCTTATGACTGGTGGAATGAAAGCCTGCACGGCGTCGGACGTTCAGCGGTGGCAACGGTATTCCCGCAGTCGATCGGGCTTGGAGCCACCTTTGATAATGATCTTGTTTACCGGATCTCAACTGCCATTTCGGACGAAGCCCGCGCCATTTACAACATCTCCGTGGAGAAGGAATTCCGTCAGCGCTATTCGGGACTTACCTTCTGGTCGCCGAACGTGAATATTTTTCGCGATCCGCGGTGGGGCCGGGGTCAGGAAACCTACGGGGAAGATCCCTGGCTGATGTCAAAAATGGGCACCGCTTATGTAAAGGGTTTGCAGGGCGACGATCCAAACTACCTTAAAGCAGCGGCCGGTGCCAAGCACTTTGCCGTGCACAGCGGACCGGAGCGGCTCCGCCATGAGTTTAATGCGGTAGCCTCCCAGAAAGATATGCATGAAACTTACCTCCCGGCATTCAAGGTGCTGGTGGAAAATGGTGTGGAAACGGTTATGTGTGCCTACAATGCCGTCAATGGTGATCCCGCCTGTGCAAGCGACTTCCTGCTGCAGGACCTGCTGCGCGAGCAGTGGAAATTTGACGGTCACGTGGTTAGTGACTGCGGCGCTGTATCTGATCTGTACCGGGATAACGGGCACCAGATTGTAGATACGGAAGCAGCTGCTGCAGCTACGGCTGTCAAGCACGGGGTAAACCTGGATTGCGGATCCGAATATGAAGCCCTTCCCAAAGCGGTGGAAGAAGGGCTGATCACGGAAGAGGAGATTGATGCCAAACTGGCTACCCTGCTGAAGACCCGCTTCAGGCTGGGTATGTTTGATCCGGCCGAGATGGTACCCTACAGCGATATTGGCCCTGAGGTGATCAACAGCGAAGAGCACCGGAAGCTGGCCAAGGAGGCTGCGCTCAAGTCGATGGTTCTGTTGAAGAACGATGAAGTACTGCCGCTCAAAAAGGACATGGCCCGTTATTTTGTAACCGGTCCCAACGCCACAAGTATTGAGGCGATTCTGGGCAACTATCATGGTGTCAATCCGAACCTGACGACGTACCTTGAAGGACTTGCCGCCAAGGTGGCACCGGGAAGCCAGCTGCAGTACCGGCAGGGCTTTTTGCTAGACCGCCCGAATGTAAACCCGATCGACTGGACAACCGGCGCCGCTCAGTCGAGTGATGTTATTTTTGCCGTTATAGGTATCAATACACTACTCGAAGGGGAGGAGGGAGCCTCCGTAGCTTCCGAACACTACGGCGATCGTCTGGATTACCAGATCCCCAGAAACCAGATCGATTTCCTCAAAAATCTTCGGGACGGATATGATAAACCGATTGTTGCAATCGTGACTGGGGGGAGTCCATTAGATCTGAGACAGGTGCATGAAATTGCTGATGCAGTAATTATGACTTGGTACGGTGGGCAGGAAGCAGGAAATGCGCTGGCCGATCTCGTATTCGGAGATGCGGTTCCTTCAGGACGTCTGCCGATCACATTCCCGAAATCACTAGAACAACTACCCCCTTATGAGGATTACTCCATGGAGGGTCGCACTTACCGATACATGGAAAAGGAACCGATGTATCCATTCGGGTTTGGACTGAGCTATACCACCTTTACCTACTCCGACATCGAGCTCTCATCCTCATCGATTAGCAGCGATGAGTCGGTAGAGATAGAAGCAACTATCACTAATGAGGGTGATCTGGAGGCCGAGGAAGTAACCCAGCTTTACTTTCGGGCTCTTGATCCGGGTATGCGTTCGCCGCTCTATACACTCCGCGGGACCAAACGTGTGAAAATCAACCCGGGAGAATCGGCCACGGTTCAATTCACGCTTTCCTCAGACGATCTGAAACTGGTTAATGAGGAGGGTGAGCATGTCCTGAAATCCGGGCAATACCGGATATGGATAGGCGGTTCCCTGCCTGGTGAACGCAGTTTACAGCTGGGGGGTTCGCAGCCGGTTGAAGCAACATTAACGGTACAATGATACAACTATCCGATTAAATAATGTTAGTTCCCAGGGGTCCCCTTCCCCATCATAAGAGCCACAGTAAGCAAGTCCCATTTGCTGAGTCTGTGGCTCTTTTATAATACTATCTAAATTAATTTAATTCTGTCTGAATTAGCGAAAAATTAGGCTTTGAAATAGAAAAAAAGGAATTTGTCTAAATATTGGAGCTGATCTGAACGTGAAAGTTTTAACATATGATAGTATTTAATTCTACCTGAATTCTGAGTTTTACGATTCCTGAATAAATTAATATAAAGATTTTCGGTTCAGAATATTTCTCATAACACTACGTACTATACTGTAGCTTAAGGAAGGCATACTTCGTAGATTAATTGAGGTTTCAGGGTTCGTATTTATAGAGACCTTTGCAAAACCAGGCAGTCATCCTGAACGTAGTGAAGGATCTCCCCTTCAACGGTTACAGATGGACAAGGGAGATTCTTCGGCAAGCTCAGAATGACGAGATAGACGGTTTTGCAAAGCCCTCTTATAGACTTTTATTATCTAGATTTTAATGTTACAAATACTGTATTAATCAATTATTCTAATGGCTTCAAGGAAAGATAAACCGACTGTATTAGTTACTGAAGAATGTTACAGGCGTGGAAAAGAGGTCTATGACTCGGTCAAGGATTTTGAAATCGTTACCTCTGCTTCGAATGAAGCAATACTTGCTGCAAAAGCAAAGGATAAGAATGCCTTTGCCGTAATATTAGGACCGGACACTTATAGCGGACCTCTTTATGAGGAGATGAACAAAGGAGGAGTGATTGCGAGATTTGGTGTGGGTTATGATGGTATAAATTTTCAAAAAGCTGAAAATAGAGGTCTTTTAGTAACGAATACACCGGGTGTTCTGGAAACAACGGTTGCTGAACTTACCGTATTTCTTGCGGGAGAGATTTTGAGAGGAGTGGGAGAAGCTAGTAAAGAGTTAAAAAATGGTATATGGAACCCAGTTCCCGGCAGAGAACTTCAGGGAAAGACTTGGGCTATACTTGGTCTTGGAAAGATTGGCAAAAAGGTCAGCAATATACTTTCTTTTGGTTTTGGTGTAACAGTATATGCTCTTAAGAAAAACACATCCAATTCGGAAAAGATCAAGAGACAGCATGGGGTAGAAAAGCTATCTTCAGACTATGCTGAAATTGCTCCGCATGCAGATATTGTTTCCCTACATCTTCCGGCAAATGAAAACACTCATCGATTTATGAACAGAAGTCGCCTTGAACGCCTAAAGTCTGGTGCTATACTGATTAATACAGCGAGAGGAGCTTTGGTTGATGAAAATGCACTTTATGATCTTTTAAAGGACAGGCACTTGTCGGGAGCGGGACTCGATGTTTTTGGAAATGAGCCGTATCAACCCATCGATGTAAATAAGGATCTTCGTAAACTACCGGGTGTAGTTTTAACTCCACACATTGGAAGTAACGCCAAAGAATGTTCCAGAAGAATGACCGAGCGGGTTCTTCAGAATATTCGATTTGCACTGGAAGAAAATTATGAACAGATGGATCTGGTGACAGTATAAAAAAGTGAAAGAATTACTGATACTCACAGCAGGGAGTATTGAAGATAAGATCAGTTAAATACATTGGTTAATGCATGTACAATGCTTTTTAAAAATGAGTTTTTAAGCTTTTAACTGCTATATCAGACGATACTCCAAAACTATTTATACTAGTATTGCAAAAACAAGTTCTTTATACATTTTTGACTTTAATTTTTTTAAAATGAGTTTAAGTTTGAGGATTTTTTTTATTGGTTTGGCCGTTTTTTTTATCTCCTGTAGTCCCGACTCGTCTTTAGAGTGGAATGAGGAAACAAGTTACAGGTGGGCTGAACTAGATCCCGGATTTTTCGGTGAAACGGGTTTTAAACAGTTGTCTGCGACTACGACGGGCATCCAAGCTGTTAATTTATTATCAGATGAGCAGGTTGTCGAAAATCAAAACCTGTTAAACGGTTCCGGTGTTGCAGCAGGGGATATCGACGGGGATGGATTGGTCGATCTCTACTTTGCACGATTGGAAGGATCCAATAAGCTGTATAAAAATCTTGGGGGATTTCAGTTTGTGGATATAACAGAATCAGCAGGCGTGGCTC
>JBEPXS010000188.1:0-7000 GCA_041641755.1 Balneolaceae bacterium | reverse complement strand
AAGCGGCTTTATTGGTTAAGGATAAGATTAACAAACATGGAAATATTATGAGCACTAAAGCCCGGGTTATCCAGAAAGCCTATTTTAATCCTGATATAAAAAAATATATACTCATCTATGGCATTCTGATTCTATTCATCAGTGTCGTTGGAATTCCGTTAATCCTGTTGTGGGCTCCTATCGCGCCTTATTTTATCCGTAAATACTTTGACCGTCTGGAATGCGAGCTAACTACACGCTCACTTCGATTTCAAAAAGGGTTCATCTTTCATACCGAAAAAAATATTCCCCTAGACAAAATTCAGGACCTCACTTTTAAACAGGGTCCATTGTTAAAAGCCTTTGGGATGAGCATTCTCAAAATAGAAACGGCTGGCAACAGCGCCCAGGGCATCAGTGACTTGACGCTTATTGGTATTGCAAATGCCGAGGACTTCAGAAGTCGGGTACTTGAGCAGCGAGATGTCGTTACAGATAATCTGGGTGCGGGCTCACCAGATAAAGAGGACTCCGTCAAGATACTTATGGAGATTCGGGATTCCCTTCACCGATTAGAAGAAAAGATGGGATAGAGGAAAAACAGATTATAAATAAAAGTTTGACGTGGACTAGAATAACTGTTTATAAACTAAATCATATCATTACTTAAAATTTTTCCCTTACCAATGATCGTATCAACAACACACAGTATTGATGGTAAAGAAGTAACAGAGTACTTGGGTTTGGTTACTGGAGAGGCAATTCTTGGGGCAAACCTATTTAAAGATCTGTTTGCCGGAATCCGGGATCTCGTGGGAGGTCGGTCTGCTGCCTATGAAAAAGAACTGCGCAAAGCCCGCGAAATTGCCACTCATGAAATGGAAGAACGTGCACGTTCTCTTGGAGGTAATGCAGTAATCGGAGTCGACATCGATTATGAAACCGTGGGTGCCCAAGGCGGAATGCTGATGGTAAGTATCAGCGGTACTGCTGTAGCTCTTGAGTGATCACAACTTTTCAATAAACGGGACACCCAAACAAACTATTTCTGATTAGTGTCCCGTAATTAGCGTTAGGTTCGGTTCTGCTGTTAACTTACCTTATAAAACGGAGGAGCTGATCTCTATATCAGCCTGAGCCCAGGCACGGTCGAATCGTTTCTTGACCTCATCGGCTTCACTGTTTTTGTTTTGGGCTCTCAGACTTTGGTAGAGTCCCATCAGTGACCATCCGTTTTCTTTCAGTTTCATTAGATCCTCGCGATATACCTGTTCTGCTTCTTGAGCCCTGTTCGCTTTTAATAAGACAGCTCCAAGAGTCTGTCGGACGGGTATATGCCAAGCAGCCGGTTCGCTGTAAACAAGTGCGTCTTCAAACTCCACTCCTTCTCTCAACAACCGAATCGCTTCGTTGTAATTGTTCTTTGCCGCCTCGATTTCTCCGGCAACTACACGTTGAGCTACTTTGACAATACTGGATGAAGGATTCGTATAGTTGGCAATCAGATCTACCAGAGTTGTATCTTCCGCCAGCTGGTTCAAAGCAACCAATTCTTCCTGTGCTTCTTCAATATTACCCTTTCTTACAAAAGCAATACCACGCGCATAGTGCCATACCAACTGATTATGTTTATAAGGATTCGGATTGGGAATAGTCAAAATGTCATTCCACTTGCCGAATCGGGTATACGCCAACAATGGAGTTGAAAAGTAATCTTGCACGAAAGGTAATGCATCCAGCATACCAACCGGCACTTTTTCAGCCGTTTTCTTGGCTGCTTCAATGGCTATTTCGCTGTTGCCTAACAAGCTGGAAGCCGACCACAGAAAATGGATGTTATGCGGAAAATATCCCAGCGGATACATCCCCTGGGAGTAGCATTGCGATATATAGTCCTCATCGGCAGCAATGGCCGCTATATTCGCCCTTACCGCCTCCTCGTATCGACCGACCCGGATGAATATATGGGAAGGCATATGAACCAAGTGGCCGGCAGCAGGCATCAATTCTCCCAAAACCTCGGCACTTGGCACAGCGAGTTCCGGCTGCGGTAGTTCAACCAGATGAATATAAAAATGATGAGCTCCGGGATGACGCGGATCCAACTCCATCGCCTTCTCAAGCGCTTGCTTTGCTCCGGCTATACCCGGGTTGGGATCTCCTTCCTTATCCCAATAATTCCACGGCATGGTATTCATTACAGACTCGGCAAAAAAAGTCTGAATATTTGGATCATCAGGATAGGTTTTGGCAACCTCCCTCATTGCATTCATATAGCTCGTATTCAAACTGTGAAGGTCTGTTTGCAACTCTGGGCTCGTTCGTTTAGCCAACGTATTGATCAAGGCCCGTTCCTTGTCAGATGCCTTATCGGCAAATGCCTGCGCCTGCTGTATAGCCTGGAATGCCTTGGTCTTGCGTTGATCATCAGGAACAGGATCATTGATATTGGTTCCCAGCGAATAGGCCTGTCCCCAGTAAGCCATGGCAAACTCTGGATCGAGGCGCGACGCTTCCACGAATGAACGATGAGCTTCCGCATGGTTAAAGGCATATGCCAGTTTTAAGCCCTGGTCGAAATAGGCCTGAGCTTTGCTGTTGTCGGTGGTAACCGGATAATGAAGCTCACCCAGGTTCTTAAACAGAGGAGCCACAGGATCATTTGAACTTTCTGCATCAAAAAGGAATCGATGAGCCGAACCTTTGTCAATTTTGGCATCAAGCGAAACAAATGCAGCCTTGGAGAGTTTCGCTAATTCATTGGTGTGGATTGTTTCCTCTGAACAACTGCTGAGATACATACCACAGAATACCACCATCAGGATACGTGTGGATATCGTTGTTACTTTTTTCATCTTCTCGGATTTAGTTGTAGGTAGGAATAAAAATTATATAAAATCTAATTTACTATTTTACATGAACTTATGCCTATCTTTTTTATTCCTGATAAACTTTTTTTATTGACGATATTGTGAAAAACGAAAAGCTCAAGAGTTGTCCCGTTTCCCTTAATTATTTGACCATTGGGAAAGTCTTTGATTGTAAAAGTAAAGCAGTGCCATAGCCACACCCCATTGCAGCAGAACTGTTGCTACTGAATATGGGCTTAGGGGATTATACCAGCTTTGCGGAGCATATTCCGATGCACTAAGGTAGATCCACCACGTCAGCAAGGAGATCACTTCCACAGGAACTACATATTTGATAATTATCTCCCACCAGGTGCCAAGTGTATATTTTCTTTCCTTGGTGTTTACAAGGTTCTTGCGGAATTTCCCGGGATCAAATTTAATAACAGCAAACGACATAAATGCTCCGGAAACCATAAGGCCAACGCCCCACACAAAATCCTGGTTGGCAAGAAAGTCAACGGATATTGCTGAAGGAAGTCCCAACAGAAAACCGACTGAACAAACGACGATCGTGGCCCGGCTTCTTGGCAAACCAAGATCTACCAGCACGCGACTAGCCAGTTCAATCATAGAAATCAGAGAGCTAAAGGCCGCAAATGTGAGTCCCAGGAAAAAAAGGATCGCAAAAACAGTACCTGCAGGCATTTTGAAAAACAGCTGCGGCATCCAGATGAAGGTAAGCCCCGTTGAAGCCGGACCGGACGTTTTCATAATATTGAGAATCTCACCGTTGCTCATTTGTGGTGTCAACGTTCCAAAAACGGTTGAAAAAATGATAATAGCAGCAACAAGAGAGATAATATTATTTCCGATACCCGTTTGAAAGGCACTTATGGTGATATCATCTTTTTTGCGCATGTAGGCAGCATAGGTCAGGATGAGTCCCCAGGCCGCCCCGGTATCCCAGGCATTTTGGGTGAGCGCTTCCAGCCAGATTTTCGGTTTAGTTAAGGTCGACCAGTCGGGCGTAAACAGATATTCCAGACCGGCTTCTCCACCTGGTAACATCAGTGCCCGCACCAACGATACGATAAGAACCAAAAAAAGAGATGGAATAAGGATCTTGTTTATCCGCTCGATAGAAGCGATTCCTTTAACAACTACAAAACCACCGACCACAATTATAATAGCGTGCATTACAGAAGGTAAATATGATCCCTGGAATCCCTCCCAAACCATATTGGCTTGCGTCAGTGTCTCTGGCAGTCCGGCAGTAACAGAAGCGATCAGGTAGTAGAGGCACCACCCCGCAACCACACTATAGTAAAACATAATGGCGGTAGCCACAAAACCAACAAATCCACCCATCCATCCGAACTTTTCGCCCACCAACTTAACGAATGAACCGATCACTCCTTTACGTCCGTGCCGTCCGATACCATATTCTGCTATAATCAACGGAATAGAAAACAGAAACAGGAAACAGACCCAGGCAATCAGAAATCCACCGGCCCCGGTTTCACCAGCATTTTGGGCTGCAATACGTGGAAATCTCCATATATTACCCGTGCCTACAGCAATTCCCAGCACACTCAGGATCAGTCCCAGTTTTGATGAAAAAAGTTCCTTTGAACCGGATTGATTCGAGCTCATAAAGTTGATTAAATTATTTAATTGGAGAATTCAGGCAACAAACTTTTTAACCATTTTTTTTTACAGAGACAAGTAATAAAATCTTGTAACCTGATATCAAATTCATTCTCTTTGTATCTTGTGTTTTTGAACTACAGAAGAGAGATGAGTTCGATATTAGCAGTTGACGACTGTTTTAGACCGATTCCATTTGCAATTTTACTTTTGTCCGGAAGAAAATCCGACTGCGTTCTACAGGTGTATTAGGCTCTGATCTGGATATTTCTTCACTCCTTTCGCAATAACAACTGGTTTTGCAAAGCCCTCTATAAAGAACAGCAAACTGATTATGACATGAGATATAGATAGATTGGTAAAATAACTGCGCACTCTCCTCGTTTCTTGATCTTCATATTTATTAAAAAGGGCTATCGGGTACCCATTAATTATTTTGAATCCATACAGTCGATGCCTATTATTGCCTTCATGTTATTTTTGAGCTAACAGTAGTTAACCAAACCCTGACAACTTTCGCTGGATGTTTACCGACCATAACTCGACGAATCGCACGCTCGCTCTTGTTGTTTTTATCGCCTCTCTGATGCTGTACCTGCTGACGATGGCCCCCACTGCCAGTTTCTGGGATGCCGGGGAGTTTATTGCCGTTGCCCACGGCCTGCAGGTCAACCACCCGCCGGGCGCCCCGTTTTATTCGCTGCTGGGCCGGCTGTTCTCGATGTTCATGCCGGCCGGCTGGGTGGCCGTCAGCATTAACTTCATCAGCGCCCTGGCCTCCGCCCTCGCGGTGATGCTGCTGTACCTGATCATCGTGCGGCTGTGCCGGGAGTGGCAGACCGACCCCGACACGCTGGGCGTCGCCGACAAGATCGGCATGTTCGGCGGGGCGCTGCTGGGGGCGGCCACCTTCGCGGTCACCGACACCTTCTGGTTTAACGCCGTGGAGGCCGAAGTGTATGCCCTGTCGATGCTGTTTACCGCCGCGGTGGTCTGGATGGCCCTGAAGTGGTCGGAGCATCACGAAGAGGAATACAGCGAGCGCTGGCTGATCCTTATTGCCTACATGTTCGGGCTGGCCCTGGGCATTCACCTGCTGAACCTGCTGGCGCTGTTCTTCGTAGCCCTGATCGTCTACTTCAAGACCCAGCGGGAGGTCACCCTGCTGTCGCTGACCACGGCCGGGGTGGCAGCGGTAGTCAGCTTCCTGGCGGTCTACCCGTTCACCGTTCAGATGCTACCCAGTATACTGGAGCAGGTCACACGGGCCAGCTATGGTATCATCGGGCCGGTCTTTTTTATGGTCCTGATCCTGGGCGGGCTCTCCTACGCCATCTATTACACCCACACCCGCGGCCACCGCATCGCCAACCTGGTGATGATCGGCTACGCAATGATCCTGATCGGCTACTCCTCCTACTCGATCATCTTCATCCGCTCGATCGCCGACCCGCCGATCGACGAGAACGACCCGGAAACCGTGGAGGCGTTCATCAGCTACCTCGAACGCGAGCAGTACGGGCAGACCCCGCTGCTGACCGGCCACACCTACGACAACGACACCGGCCGCATCAACCAGCAGGCCGAAACCTTTTTTCCCCGCCGGTACTCCTCCCAGCACCTCCAGCAATATTCCGAGTACAGCAGCGACTGGGACTTCTTCCTGGAGTACCAGCTCAACCACATGTACCTGCGCTACTTCAACTGGAACTTTATCGGCCGGGAGGCCGACATCCAGGATACCGGTTGGCAGGCCGGGTTCTCCGAGAGTCCCTATGAGGACAATCCCGCCCACAACAGTTATTTCTATATCCCCTTCCTGCTGGGGCTGATGGGGATGATCTTCCACTTCCAGCGGGACTGGAAGCGGGCGGTGGCCGTGGGGGTGCTGTTTATTATGACCGGCTTTGCGATCATCGTGTTTCTGAACCAAACCCCGATGCAGCCCCGCGAGCGGGACTACGCCTACGTGGGCTCCTTCTTTGCCTTCGCGATCTGGGTGGGCATGGGGGGCATCGGTATTGTCGATCTGGTGAAGGAATTTATTGGCAACAACAGGTGGGTGGCCTACGGGACCCTCGGACTGCTATTTGTGGCCGCCCCGGGGTGGATGGGCTATCAGAACTTCGACGACCACGACCGCAGCGAGCGCTACGTGGCCCCGGACTACGCCTGGAACCTGCTGCAGTCGGTAGCTCCCAACGGGATCCTGTTTACCAACGGCGACAACGACACCTTCCCGCTGTGGTACCTGCAGGAGGTCGAGGGGGTCCGCACCGACGTGCGCATCGTCTGCCTGAGCCTGCTGAACACCGACTGGTACATCAAACAGCTACGCGACCAGTGGTCCCACGAGTCGGCGCCGCTGCCGATATCATTTACAGATGAGGAGATTGAAGAGATCACCAGCAGTCTGACCCTGCACGAGCCGGATACTGTGAATATCCCGGTCAATAAGGATCTACTTCGCAGTGCTTTTTCCGGTGATAACACCTACAAGGAGACGATCGGGGTAAAACCGG
>JBEPXS010000187.1:0-7006 GCA_041641755.1 Balneolaceae bacterium | reverse complement strand
GATTCTCAAAATCAAAATCCTCAGGCAATCCGGTCCCGTTATCTTTTACGTTGAGGGTGACCGTCTCAGACTCCTGCTCTATATCGATCCAGATGCGGCCTTGTTCAGAACCATTAAAAGCATGTTTATAGGAGTTAGTGATCAACTCGTTAAGGATTAATCCACATGGAATCGCCTGGTTTATGGTTAGCGGGATTGAATCCGCTTCGATAAGGATATCCACATCTTTATTTTGTTCTATTACAAGATCGACGATAAGGTCGGAAAGTTCTTTGGCATAGTTATCAAATGAAATTCTGGACAGATCAGTACTTTTGTACAATTTTTCATGAATCAGGGCTATGGAATTAATCCTGATCTGGCTTTCTGTCAATACCTTGGAAGCTTCTGGAGAATTGACGCTATGTGATTGCAACTCAAGGAGCCCCATAATAACAGCAAGATTATTTTTTACCCTGTGATGGATCTCCGCCAACAGTACCTCTTTCTCCCGAAGTGACTTCCTAATCCGCTCTTCTGCCCTCTTGCGTTCACTGATATCTACATAAATACCAAAGATGGTATCCGGCTTTCCATCCACCACAACCGGCACCCCATAGATCATAACATCGACCAATGGTCCATCTTTTCGTTGTCGCCGGGAGACCAGCTCGTATGCTTCTCCCTCAGCCATCTTTGATGAAATTTCTGCTGCCTCTTCGTTATACTCATCTGGTACTAATACCTGGTCAATATTTAAGCCTTTAATCTCCCTTAGCTCATATTCAAAAATATCCTCAAATGCTTTGTTCGTAGCCTGTATCTCCTGGTAGCTATTTAGCATTACAATACCGATCGGGGCGTTCTCAAACAGCTGCAAAAACCGTTCTTCGTTCATACGGATTTTACGCTCTGTTTCGTGCCGCTCCGAAATATCACGGGCGATTGCAATCACAACTTTTTCGCCAAAAAAGGTACCAGGCGCAAATAATATCTCTTTGGGAAACACCTCCCCATTCTTTCGCTTGCCCCACCACATCACAATCTGCTCTTCTCCTGCCAGCGCTTTCCCGAACTTTTCCTGGGTCTTTTCCATGTCTACCTTACCGGGAGCTGCCAGGAAATCAGGTGTGTTACCAATAAAACGTTCCTTCTCATAGCCATACATTTTAAGCGCTCCCTGGTTTACATCAATAAACTCTCCATTTTCGTTCTGGATGTAGATCGCATCACTTATCGAATCAAACAGTGCCTCATAGCTTTCAACACTGGCCTCATATTGCGACAGGGTTTTCTTCCGTTCCGTAATATCAACAATGGTACCGATGATTGCCGGCCTGCCCATATAGTTGATTCGGGATCCATATGATTTCAGATGGATTGTTTCATTATCTTTGGTGATACCTCTGAAATTATATTCTGCATCATCCAACCGACCGTCAATTCTTTTTTCCAGATGCTCTGCAGACTCTTCCTGATCTTCGGGATGGGTCAGCATCAGCGGGCCGACTTTGTTTATGATCTCATCTTCCTCATAACCAAATATATTGCAGAACTGCGGATTCGCATATTTAATAACTCCATCCTGTATTAAGTATACTCCAACCAATGATTCCTCCGATAACGCTTTAAAAAGATATTCTGACTGTTTTCGCTCTGTTTTATCATAAACCAGGGAATAAATCGTGACCAAATTCCCTTCGTTATCAAAAAGGAAAGAGTTATACCACTGACAATACCGTACCTCGCCCTGCCTGGTATAATTTCGTCCCTGCACGGTATAGCTTGAATTTCCTTCCTTTAGAGCTTTATCCCTGTTTCGGTAAGCAATATCTATTTCGTCCGGGTGGATAAAACTTTCAAAGAACTCATTATTATCTACTACTTCATCCTCTGTCCAGCCAAAAAACTCTTCAGCTTTGGCTGACCAGTCTTTTACTACAAAATCCCTCGTCCATTCAATAACAGCCAGTGGACTATTGGAAATATGATTATTTATTTTAGGAAACTGGCGTTTTATCTCTTCGTCTTTTTGTACCAGTTCGGTTATTTCGTGGGCTGCTGCCAGCCGGACCGGCCGCCCGTTGTGATTTAACCGGTGATGGGTGAACTGAACATATCGTTTACGACTTTCACCATTTTCGTACTCCCAAATCTTATCGGTACTGTTGTCTGTTTCAATGCCGGAACTTATCAGTTCGGAACCACTAAGCTTTTTGCCAAGCTCATTAATATTTTTTTGAATTAGTTCTTCTTTGTTAATTCCAAAAAAATTAACGGCTGCCTGGTTCACATCCAGAATATCAAGGGAAAGATGATCCAGCAACAGCATAGGAGTTTCAGAAAAGAAGTCGGTACTCATCGCTTATCTAATGATTTCGTAGAAAAAATTACGTTGTGTTGTACACCCAGAGAGGTTTCATAATTTATGAGTATAATTAATTTTACTAACAATACTATGTTAATTCTTTTTTAAAAACACTCCATAACGGCTTTAGAATAAAGGAACAGATCCCCTTATACCAGTTATTTAGATGTACTCTCTTTTAGTCCTGTATCCCCATGGCTCAACTATAAGAGGCTCAAATAAATAGCAATAAAATTCTCTTTAGCTCTCCTCTATTTTTTATATTTTTACCAGCCTTAATATTGATGGTAATTCAGCTTAAACAAATTACATGTCGAACGAAAAAATCACTATTACTTTTCCTGACGGTTCCGATAAGCAGTATCCCAAGGGAACTACCGGCTATGAAGTAGCGGAATCAATTTCAAAAGGTCTGGCCCGTGAAGCACTAAGCATTACCCTGGACGACGAAATTATGGACCTTGACCGCCCTATCGAACGGGATGGCAGGATTACCATAAACACTTGGGACACCGATGACGGTAAGTACACCTTCTGGCACTCTTCTGCCCACCTGCTGGCCGAGGCAGTTCAGGAGCTCTATCCCGATGCAAAGTTCGGGATCGGACCGCCCATTGAAAATGGTTTTTACTATGATATCGACTTCGGTGATAAAACGGTAGGCCATGATGATTTGGCGAAAATAGAGGATAAAGTCATAGAAAAAGCCCGTCAGAAGTCCGGCTTTGAACGAAAAAAGGTTTCGAAAGAGGAAGCACTCGATTACTACAAAGAGAAAGGAAACGAGTACAAGGTAGACCTGATCGAAGACCTTGAAGACGGAAACATCACCTTTTATACCCAAGGCAATTTTACTGACCTTTGCCGGGGCCCCCACATACCCGACACCGGACATGTGAAAGCGGTAAAACTGACTAATGTAGCCGGTGCTTACTGGCGCGGCGATGAAAGCAGCGATCAGCTGACACGGATCTACGGGATTTCGTTCCCCAAACAGAAGCTGTTAAAAAAGTATATCCACCGGATGGAGGAAGCCAAGCGACGTGATCACAAAAAACTTGGCAAGGAACTCGGGCTCTATATGATGGACTCCATGGTGGGCCAAGGGCTACCAGTTTGGTTACCCAACGGCACGGTGATACGGCGTACATTGGAGTCGTTCCTCCGGGAGGAGCAAAAGAAGCGGGGATATAAAGAGGTAATAACTCCCCATATCGGAAATCTGGACCTTTACCGCACTTCCGGACATTTTCCGTATTACCGGGAGTCACAATATAACCCCATTCAGGTGGACGACGAGGAGTACCTTCTCAAACCGATGAATTGTCCACATCATCACCGGATTTATTCCAACGAGTTGCACAGCTATCGCGACCTGCCCCTGCGACTGGCAGAATTTGGCAGCGTCTACCGCTACGAACAGTCGGGGGAATTGAACGGGCTTTCAAGAGTACGTGGCTTTACACAGGATGACGCTCACATCTATTGCACTCACGGACAGTTGAAACAGGAAATCAAGAACTGCCTGGACCTCACCCAGTTTGTCTTCCATACTTTTGATATGCCGGTCGATATCCGTCTCTCGTTCCGTGATGACAACGAAGAGAAGTATGGCGGTGAGGATGAGTATTGGGAACGGGCCGAACGCGAAATACAGGAAGTGGCTGATGAGGAGGGGCTCGATTACAAAATTGCCCGTGGCGAAGCCAGCTTCTATGGACCGAAGATAGACTTTATTATTCGTGATGCCATCGGACGAAAGTGGCAACTCGGTACGGTTCAGGTAGACTATGTAATGCCTGAACGGTTTGATCTGACTTATGTAGGATCCGACAATGAAAAACACCGGCCGGTAATCATTCACCGTGCCCCATTCGGTTCAATGGAGCGGTTTTGCAGTATCCTTATAGAACATTTTGCGGGGGATTTCCCTGTTTGGCTGGCTCCGTTGCAGGTTAAATTTATCCCGGTTGCTGACGAATTCAACGAGTACGCCTATAAATGTGCCGCGAGGCTAAAAGAACATGACGTCCGTGTGGAGGTAGATGATCGCAGCGAACAGATCGGCGGAAAAATAAGGGATGCGGAAACGAGCAAGATACCTTATATGTTAATAGTAGGTGGCGATGAAAAGGAAGATGGAACAGTTTCCGTAAGACGACACAAAGAGGGGGATATCGGAACTTTTGATTTTTCTGAATTTATTTCTAACCTACTTGATGAAATTAATAACAAACGAGTACCAGATCACTCAAATTCGAATTAAAAAGATAAAGAGGTAATTATCGGAAGAAATAGACGACGACGTCCGCGAAAAGATCCGGACAGACCAAATGTTAACGATGAAATACGGTCGAGTAAAGTACGTGTCATCCGCCCGGATGAAGAACACGAGATTGTACCGATAGATCGTGCAATTGAAATTGCCGAATCGTATGGGCTGGACCTTGTCGAAGTGGCACCCAATGCCAAACCGCCCGTCTGTAAAGTCATCGACTTCGGCAAATTTATGTACGAGAAGAAAAAGAAAGAGAAGGAGGCCAAGAAAAAGCAGCATACCATGCAGGTTAAAGAGCTGCGCTTCCGTCCCAATACCGACGATCATGATCTCGAGTTCAAGACCCGGCATGCCCGTGGTTTTCTTGAAGATGGTGACAAGGTAAAAGCCACCGTTCAGTTCAGAGGACGTGATATGCTGTACACAGAACGCGGTGAAGAACTCCTGATGGATCTAGCTGAGGAACTGGATGATGTTGGTGAGATTGAGTCTAAACCAACTATGGAGGGGCGGCGTATGATTATGATGCTGGCTCCTACCTCAAAGGGATAATCTTGATAGAGAAACCGCTTTTCCCTAATTCAAGCTGCTATTTTGGAATAAACGGAGATATTCCAGAGGAAATAATTGATTTTTTTCTTTAATCAATTGCCGATAATGCTTATCTTCGCACTCTTTTGAATTTAAGGAAAACAGGTGATTACGATGCCTAAGATGAAATCCAACAGTGGAGCCAAAAAGCGCTTTAAGATTACCGGCACTGGTAAAGTGAAGCGGAAAAAGGCGGGGAAACGACATATCCTCACCAAAAAACGAAGTAAAAGGAAACGTAAGCTTGGCAAAGATACCCTGGTTGATAGTACCCAGGAAAAGAATGTCAAGCAGATGCTACCTTATAAATAATTAATACTAACTTTTAACACATAAGCAGACAAAATGCCACGATCAAGAAACAAGGTGGCTTCCCGTCGCCGTCGCCGCAAGATTCTGAAGCAGGCGAAAGGTTACTGGGGCAAACGCAAAAATGTGTATAAGTTTGCGAAGAATACGGTAGAAAAAGGTCTTCTGTACCAATATCGAGACCGTAAAGTTCGCAAGCGTGAATTCCGCAAACTCTGGATCACACGCATTAATGCTGCTGCCCGTCAAAACGATACGACCTATTCTAAATTGATGGGAGCCCTTAAAAAGAAAGATATTCAAATCAATCGCAAAGTACTGGCCGATCTGGCCGTGCGTGATCCGGAAACCTTTACCGCTATTGTTGAAGAGGCAACGGCATAAACGGTTCACCCTTTGATTTTAAAACCGGCAGATCTTATTCATTGTGGTAAGGTTTGTCGGTTTTTTTATTTGTGATTTAACGGTTTGATTCTTTACATAGATTTCAGTTCCATTGAGTACGCTCTGTTGATCATACGATACAGAACTATTACTAATTTTTGTTAACCTGAAGCGTACCGGGTATTTGACAGAACAAATTAACGTGATGCTTGATTACATAGATAATATTAAGGACGAAGTTGAGGCCTTTTCCATAACCGATGAAGAACAGCTGGAGGCATTTCGACTGGAGTTCCTCTCCCGTAATGGAAAGGTGCAGACCATGTTTTCCAAAATGGGGGAAGTCCCCTCCGAACAACGGGCCGAGGTTGGCAAAGCGATGAATGAAGTTAAGAACCTGGCTCAAAACAAATTTGAAGGGGCCAAAGAAAAATTGCAGCGGCAAGAGGCCCGGCATATTGGTGCTACCGACGATCTCACTCTGCCCACGCCCCCCATGACGGTGGGTTCCTACCATCCTCTTACCCAGACACTTAATGAGATGAAGGAGATTTTTTATCGGCTGGGTTTCTCTATCGCTGATGGTCCGGAGATCGAAGACGATTTTCATAACTTTACGGCGCTGAATTTCCCTCCGAATCACCCGGCCCGGGATGAACAGGACACCTTTTTTATTCGCAGGTATGACGAACCAGGTCAGGAGGATCTTGTGCTTCGTACTCACACCTCTCCTATTCAAATTCGGGAGATGAAAAAACGGAAGCCGCCGATCCGTATTATAGCACCGGGCAAGGTGTACCGTAATGAAGCGGTAAGTCCAAAATCATATTTCCTTTTTCACCAGGTTGAAGCCCTTTATGTGGATACCAATGTCAGTGTAGCTGAGCTGAAAGAAACCCTGATTAATTTTGCCAAATTGATGTTCGGCAGTGACGTTAAATACCGGCTGCGGCCCGGCTTCTTCCCTTTCACCGAACCCAGCCTGGAGATGGATATCTGGTGGGAGTCTAACGGAGACGGGAAATGGCTCGAAATTCTAGGCTCTGGCATGGTAGATCCCAATGTGTTTAAATCAGTGGACATCGACCCTGAACAGT
>JBEPXS010000186.1:0-7016 GCA_041641755.1 Balneolaceae bacterium | reverse complement strand
TTAGCCTATACTTTTAACATCATATGAAGCATAAATTTTTTCCAACAATTTACCAACACGCGGATGACCGGCAGCGAGGTATCGGTCTCAATCCAAAGCACCTGCCGGTTATAATCATCGATCACATTCAGCATGCGAAACGTGCGGCCATCCTACAGACTGTCATGCATAAAGCCTGATTAGGCTCCTCCGTCTGAAATAGGTGCTACTCAGCCTTGTTTGTTGAGGATAGAGATGATTTGTGACTCGCTAAAACGTGACTTTTTCATAGTTGAAAGTAGTGAATTTAACTACTTCCAAATGGTCAACTTTTAGGGAATCTTACACTGGAAATTCAGCACTATCACAAAATTCTTGTAGCTCTAATGGAGACAGATCGGATAATGCAGGAGGTTGATGAGATAGAGATTGAGTCACAACACCTGCTAATTAAACATGTCATTGCGAGGAGTGGGTGCTTTACCACGACGCGGCGATCTGTTTATCAACGCTCCATTTACTTAACCGGGAGTTGCTCGCTTCCGGGAGATTGCCGCGCTCCGTTCATTGTATTCACTCCACTCGCAATGACTGAGCGTTGGTGAGATTGCTCGATTCCACTCACGATGTACGCTCCCATCGCAATGGCAGCCGTTGGTAAAAAAGAAATGATATTTAAAAAGCCCCACAACTCAACGAGTCGCAGGGCTTTGCGTGGGACCGGGCGGAATCGAACCGCCGACACCGCGATTTTCAGTCGCGTGCTCTACCTACTGAGCTACAGTCCCTTCGGTAATCAATAAGAGTTGCCAAATATAAAATCTTTTCGGTTTTATAAAAAGAACGAATCAAGTTTTTTCAGCCCTCTTCTATATGCAAATCCCGCAGTTTTATCTGCAGGGTACGGCGTCCGTTCCAATAGTTCTCCTCAAGCGAATAGGCAATCCGCAGTGCACCGGGTGCCGTATTCCTGAGCATCGGCAGGTACTCGTGCATATTGAATCCGATTACATCAAAAACCCCCGAGCCGTTCTGGGAAACCTTCATCTTCAGGTGACCGGAACCCACGATGGTGGGAACGCCCTCTACCTGCACCCCCTTGCTGACAAACACAGGGCGCATATTGCCGGGACCAAACGGCCTGAACTGGCTCAACAGTTTCCAGAAACGCATGTCGATGTCGTTCAGATCCAGCTGGCAGTCTACATTCAGTTCCGGTTCAAAATCGTCGGAGCTGAGGTCCCCGGAGGCGATCTGGTTGATCCGCTGTCTGAACTCTTCCAGGTTTTCCCCCTTTATAGTGAGGCCGGCGGCATACTCATGTCCTCCATACTGCTCCAGCAGGTCTTCACATTTCTGCAGTGCATCATAGATGTTGAACCCCTTAATGCTGCGAGCCGATCCCTTGATAAGGCCATCGACCGTACTCAGCATAATAGCAGGTCGGTAATAAGTGTCGACCAGCCGTGAGGCCACAATACCGATCACCCCAAGGTGCCAGTCGGGATCGTGCAGAACCATCGAGGAGGCTTTTTCCAGGTTATATTCCCGGCTGACCATATCCACGGCTTCCTCCATCGTCTGGTTATCTTTGTTACGCCGCTCGATGTTTATCGACTCCAGTTCATCGGCACGGACCTTCGCTTCCGACTCGGTCTCCGAGATCATCAGCTTCACCGCCTTTGAGGCATCGCCCATACGCCCGGCTGCATTGATGCGGGGACCGATGGAAAAAACGATGTTCGAGGTAGAGATATTACCGACCTCGATGTTTACAAGATCGAGCAGGGCTTTTATTCCCACGCGGGGTTTGCTGTTCAGACGGCGTAACCCCTCCCGCATAAGAATTCGGTTTTCATCGATGATCGGCACGATGTCGGATGCGATGGAGATCGCCACAAGATCGAGCAGTTTATAGGCAATACGTTCGTTAAGCCCCAGCTTGTTGATGGTGCCCTGAACCAGCTTAAAGCCGACGCCCGCGCCGGATAGTCCGTCAAAGGGATAATCGCAATCGGGACGTTTGGGGTCGAGCACGCCCACCGCTATAGGTATTTCCGGACCTACATTATGATGGTCGCATATAATCAGATCAATTCCCTGTTCGGCGGCCATCTTTGCCTCCTCAACAGCGGTAATACCGCAGTCAACTGAGACGATCAGCTTGGCTCCACGCTGGCGGGCAAACTTAATGCCCTCGGGACTAATTCCATATCCGTCCTTAAAGCGGTGAGGGATAAAATATTCTACATCTATCCCGAAATCTTTTAAAAAAATATAGAGTATAGAGGTCGCTGTAGTTCCGTCTACGTCGTAGTCTCCATAGACCAAAATCTTTTCTCCGGATCGGATAGCCCGTGCCAGTCGTTGACTGGCTTCGTGCATATCCTTCATCAAGAAAGGATCGTGGAGGAGATCTAAATCGGCACGGAAAAACTTTTTTGCTTTGTCAAAGGTGTCTACTCCTCGGAGTGACAACAGATAAGCAATCTTCTCCGGAACACCCAGTTCCTCCTGCAACCTGGATATAGTTTCCCCATTCTCAGGCTCTTTATAAACCCAGCGAAATGGCATAATTCACCTTGTTTTTTTTCTTTTGTCATAACAAACTAACGGCGGTCAAACCGAATAGTCAGGCTTCAAAAACTTGTGTCTGCACTTTATCCCGTTCCAATATTAAAATACAATTTAGGCGCTAAAAATCATTACTTCTTTTAATAGAGTCCTCTAATAATATGTTTACTGTGCAGCTCTCAAAACCACCGGAGTACCAACCGGACACTATAAAAACTCCTCTATTTTATTTAAGTTAACTGGGCTTCAACAGATATCGGGTGAGCGGATGCTGCCCGGCAAAAAAGAGAGTTTGTGAGTAACCGGCCTTCTTAAAAACAGTGAATAGCCGAGGGTCGTTATATACGTGAGTTGAATATTAAAAAAGTTAGTTACCAGAACAGCTAATTACTAATTTGTAAATCTTATGAGTCCAACATCTGCCACCCCGGAAATTTCGAGCACAACAGATACTGATTTTCCGATATTCAATCAGCTGGAATCCTATGAGCATGAACAGATTGTTATCTGTTCGGAACCTTCCGCAGGCTTAAAGGCCATTATCGCCATTCATGATACCACGCTGGGTCCCGCACTTGGCGGCGTCCGCATGTGGCCCTACAGTAGCGAACAAGAAGCCCTGCGCGACGTATTACGCCTTTCCCGTGGCATGACCTACAAAGCAGCCATTTCGGGTCTCAATTTGGGAGGTGGCAAAGCGGTTATTATCGGGGATCCGCACAAAGACAAAACCGAAAAACTGTTCCGTGCTTTTGGCCGGTACGTAGACAGCCTGGGCGGACGTTATCTTACGGCCGAAGATGTGGGCATAGATCTGCAGGATATGGAGTGGGTCCATGCAGAGACCAAATTTGTAACCGGTATCCCAAAGGCCCTGGGGGGTAGTGGAGATCCTTCCCCGGTCACGGCATATGGCGTGTATATGGGCATGAAGGCCTGTGCTAAAAAGGCCTATAATAATGATTCTCTCGAAGGGTTGACTATTGGTATCCAGGGGGCCGGGCACGTAGCTTCACACCTTGCAGAACTGCTCCATGATGAGGGAGCCAAGCTTGTTATCAGCGACATCTACCAGGAAAAAGCCGAATCGCTGGCAAAAAAAGTGGATGCCCAGCCTGTTGATCCTGATGATATTTACGGGTTGAACCTGGATATTTTTAGTCCCTGTGCACTCGGTGGAATAATTAATGACGACACGATCGATCTTTTTGATTGTGATATTATTGCTGGTGGCGCAAACAACGTATTGGACGAGGAAGACAAACACGGCCAGATGCTGGTGGACCGCGACATCATCTATGCTCCCGATTACGTAATTAACGCCGGAGGAATCATTAACATATCGGGGGAACTTGAAGGATATAACGAAGAACGAGCCCATACCAAGGCCTCCCGAATTTACGATGTGATGTTGAACATTTTGGATTATGCGGAACAGAACGATCTGCCTACGTACGCCGCTTCCAATATTTTAGCAGAACAGCGGATAGAAGAGGTGGGTAACCTTCAATCTATCTATCCCACCAGCAGCGAGCTGTCCGGACGCCTGGGTGAAATCTATTTAAGGGATCGCAACTAAACTACCCGGTTTGACGTTCATTTATTGAATTTAGTGGCGACTCAAATTCTGAGTCGCCTTTTTTGCAATCTCTTTTATAACAAATTTAAGTTTTATGCTTTCGAAAGAACGTTTTGAACATAAAGATCGACTGATAAAAGGAATATCAGAAGACGACAATTTTAAGATATCTGTTGTTAAAACCACCGATGTTATCAAAGCAGCAAAACAGAAACATGAGTTATCCCTGCTGAATACCGTACTGCTGGGACGTGCCCTGACCGGGATTATGCTGCTGGCCTCAGAACTGAAGGGAGAAGAACGGATTCAGCTTCGAATTGACTGTGACGGGCCGGTCGGGCAGATCGTAACCGAAGCCAATCGTGTTGGGGAAATCCGGGGATACGTGCAACACCCGAAAGTGGAACTGGATTATACTGACGAGGATACAGAACTCACCGACGGAATCGGGAAGGGATTGCTTACTCTTAAGAAGATCCTTTATAACGAAGCAGAACCCAAAACGAGCACTATTGAGATCGTAAAAGGCAACGTGACTGATGATCTGGCGTACTACCTGTTTCAGTCCGAACAGGTGCCTTCAGCTTTACTCATGGATGTGGGGCTGGATGATATGGGGGAAGTTACTGAGGCAGGTGGTATCCTGGTCCAGCGCCTGCCGGATGCACCTGAAGGAAAAATCGACGAGCTGCGTGAAAACCTGAAAAAATTTACCTCCGTCAATAAGTTGTTGTCCGAAGGCCTGTATATTGATGATCTTATGGAAAAAGCCCTTGAACCACTCAAAGTCCGGGAACTGGACCGGCAGCCGGTAGACTTCTTCTGCAGGTGCAGCCGTGATCGCTTTGTCAATGCATTGGCAATGCTGGATTACGAGGAGCTAAAAGAGATCAGCAGCGAGGGTCAGGAATTGGTTTGCCACTTCTGCAACGAGCATTACGAAGTGTCTCAAGATGAGATAGAAGATATCTTATTACAGGTAAAGGCGAAAATGAATTAGATGCTGTTAAAATTTTATTGTCTATTTTTCCTTCGACTTAAGGTGAAAATTACGAAATTTTCGGACCGTCATGAGTGAACAGAAGCATGTAATTATTATCGGTGGAGGATTCGGAGGAATCTCAGCTGCCAAGGAGCTGCGAAATACCGATCTCAAGGTTACTATTATCGATAAAAACAATCACCACCTCTTTCAGCCTCTTCTGTACCAGGTGGCTACCGCTGCACTGTCTCCCGGTGATATTGCCACCCCGATACGTGCCATTTTTGGGAAACACAGCAATGTGAGGGTGATCCTGGGAGAAGTGGTTGATATTAACAAAGATGAAAAATCACTCATCCTTGAAGATGACAGAACATTTGACTTCGACTATCTCATAATGGCTCCCGGTGCTCAGTATAACTATTTCGGCAATGATGAATGGGCAGAAAACGCACCCGGCCTGAAATCCATCTCCGATGCGCTGGAGGTGCGCGAACGCATACTTCTCTCCCTGGAGGAAGCCGAGCAACTTGATGATCCGAAACTTCGTGAGCCCTACCTAACCTATGTTATCATCGGTGGTGGTCCTACTGGTGTGGAGATGGCGGGAGCAATTGCAGAAATTGCCAAACGGAATATGATGCGCGATTACAAGAATTTCAGTAAAAACGAATCACGTATTTTCCTGGTAGAGGCCGGACCGCAAATCCTGAACGGCTTTCCCGAATCCCTTGCCGAAAAAGCCCGCCAAAGCCTTGAGGATATGGGCGTGAGCGTTCTGCTGGACACACCGGTTACCGAAATCAGCGAGAACCGGGTTAAATTTAAAGCCGGTGCTATTGAAACACCAAACATCATATGGGCAGCCGGGGTGGCGGCTTCACCCCTGCTGGATTCACTGAATGAACCCCAGGATCGGACCGGCCGGATCCTTGTTAACAAGGATCTGAGTATTTCCGAACACCCGAATATTTTTGTAATAGGTGACGCCGCCCATCTGGAGGAAAAGGAAGGCGAACCACTGCCCGGACTTGCACCTGTAGCAATGCAGGAAGGCCGTTATGTAGGATCACTTATCAGTAATAACATTCCATCTGACAAACGGGATCCATTTCATTATGTAGATAAGGGTACTATGGCCACCATCGGTCGTGCCAAGGCTGTTGCCGATGTGAAAGGCTGGAAGGTGAGCGGCTTTATTGCGTGGATCCTCTGGTCGGTCATCCACATCTTCTACCTGATCGGCTTCCGAAACCGGATCAAGGTTTTCGTGGAATGGATGTGGTATTACTTCTCCTTCAAGCGTGGCGTGCGGCTGATTACCAACCGGTTCTCCAAATAACGCGAATAAATGCTACCTCCCCACTCATCTCAAATGGAATCTGCGGAATAAAAGATCCTCATATACGAGAGGGATGCCATTTTAACAAAGATCTCTCTCCTGAATACACTTTTTTTAGGTATAGTCAGTAATTGAGAATTTTCTACAAACAAATTACGAACTTCGCATTTCTAGAAGCCCGATAATACTCATGATCTTAAAATCGGTTTACCTCCCTGGGTTCAAAAATATTTATAGATCCCTATGTGGGCAGGTGGGGTACCTCACTCTAGCTATGAACTTCAACAAATTAGCAGGGTAAACTCTTTTTTGTTGTCCCCCCCTGTTGTCCCCGAACTTTTTTTCTACGTGGATTTTAATCATATAAAAAAAAGCCGCTAACTCTTTGCGGGATAGCGGCGTATAGAAGAGTGGGTGGTACTGGATTCGAACCAGTGACCCCCTGCTTGTAAGGCAGGTGCTCTGAACCAGCTGAGCTAACCACCCAAAGAAATAATCAACATGTTTCAAATAACAAATGGCAATATCACTTGCCATAACGCTTTTTCGGGTAACCAAAT
>JBEPXS010000185.1:0-7058 GCA_041641755.1 Balneolaceae bacterium | reverse complement strand
ACAGGTTGTGAAAGGCTACGAAGCAGAGATGCCGTCGTTTCTCGGTATTCTCTCTGACAGAGAAATTCAGTCTATTATCATGTATATCAAATCAATATCTCAATAGGCACTCTCCTGCGTTGTAAGGTTTATCTTTTATTATAGATTGAAGCTGGGATTAAACAGGTTCGAACGCTACATACAATCAGATATCGATCATGACGCTTAAAAAGATTTCTTCACCATAGTAGTTTTAGTCTTGGTAGCTGAAATTGGCAGGGCTCAACCAGTTGAGGACCCCGATCCCAAACGTTTTGAAGAACAGATTGAAGAATTCGTACAGTGGGATACCAAGAATAGTTTAACGGAAGTGGACTTCCTCTATGCGACAATAAAACCCAGTTCCAGCCGCTGGAGTTACTGGGAGACAATGACAGAAGCCAATCGTCAAATAAAAGAATACAACCGACAAAACGAGCAGTTGTTTTATGTGGATTTGGCGACGCCTCTACTTAAGAATGGTCAACCGAATGATAGCTTGTTTATGGATGATCTGTTACATTTGAATGAGAAGGGATATGCAGTATGGGACCGGATTATAGCTTCTGAATTGAATAAACTGTTAAAGTCCAAATAGTAAATTAAGTTACCAACAATAATAATCCGACTCAGTTAAACCGGGAAACTATACTGATAAACAATATTAATCAGGTATTGACAAATGAGTTCGGAATACAAAATACCAGCGAAAACCCGTATAGGACATGTCCATCTGAAAGTTTCGGATCTGGACCGGGCACTTGATTTTTATTGCGGTCTTCTGGGATTTGAAGTTACAACAACTTATGGAGATGATGCCGCATTTATCTCAGCCGGTGGATATCACCATCATATCGGGTTGAATACCTGGCATAGCAAGGGAGGGAGTCCGCCATCCAAAGGGAGCACTGGTCTTTTTCATGCCGCAATTCATTATCCGGAACGAAAAGAACTGGCAAAGATAGTCAAGCGGTTGTCAGAACATGAATATCCGCTGACGGGTGCTTCTGATCATGGTGTATCTGAAGCAATATACCTGAATGATCCCGATGAAAACGGACTGGAGTTGTACTGGGATCGTCCCAAAGAGCAATGGCCTCGCTTAAGTGATGGTTCGTTGCAGATGTATACGAAGCCGTTGGATTTGAAAAAACTACTGAATGAAATAGGCTAGCACTCAGAACTAATTACCACCGGTACTTATAAGAATTACACCATTGGCACCATCCATACCGTACATTGAAGTTTCTGGACCTTTGAGTACTTTAATTTCTACAACATCCGAGGGGTTGACCAAATTATAAACACTTGCAAAATTTTTACCCGCTCGTATACCATTGATAACAAAGAGAGGTGTTGTGTTGCTGTTGAAAGAGCTTTTTTGCCGAACAGTAACTCTTGCATTTGGACCCTGACCCTGAACCTGAACGCCAACAATACGGCGCAAATAATCGGTTAAGGAGTCAGAAGAGTTATTCACAACATTAACAGAGTTGCTGTTTGTAGCAGAGGGAGTCCCATCACTACTCACCCCACCCTGCCCGGTAGTTGCGCATCCTACTGATACCAGCATACATATTGTGAGAAGAAAACCAAGGGATAAGTTTGAGTATTCCATATCGGTTAAGGTTTATATTTTGCAGGTGTTTTTAGATTTAAGCCAATTATCCACATGGATATGTACAGTAACATGAGTAAAATAAAATGGAATTATTACGTCAGAAACTCTCTATTCTGTACTTATCAGGTGATTAGAGTTAATCCTAAGTGCATCAAATTTTTATATCTGGCTTATCACTAATAAATTTGCAAATAGTAAGCGAAGAGTATTTGTTGTCAACCAGCTTTTTTGGTTCTAATAATAATTACGCCATTGCTTCCCTCAACGCCGTAAGCCGAGGCTTCAGCACCTTTAAACACTTTTATACTTTGAACATCATGCATGTTAACTATACTGCGTACCTGCCCGAAATCTCTTCCAATCCGAGTTTCGTCAATATAGAAAAGAGGGTCTGTGCTGCCGTAGAAAGTACTTACGCCCTGAACAACGATTTGTGTATTAGCACCTGAGCCTCTCACATGCACACCCGGAATTCTCCGTAAATAATCATTCAGTGAAATAGTACCATTATCAACATTAACTGTACTCAGTCTTTCGGAATTTGTAGTATTGTTATCAGTTTTGTTCGAGCTAACTCCACTTCCACTGCTTGCACATCCAGCCAGAATGGTCAAAATAGCAGTAACACTGATCAATAGAATTGAATTGAATTTTTTCATAGCCTTTTGAATATGGTTGTTAGATAGTGTTTTTCAATCTCTTTTGATTTAAAATATCACAGGATTTCTATTACCCCCGGTTACTTCTCTTAAACCATGTTATTTACTAACGTACGAAATAACTGTATTTATTGTTAAATATTTGGAAATAATTTACCTAAATACAGTTTATTTGCTGAAAATATTTTAGAATAAATATTTTCTTCGCCCAGCCAACTTGGCCATCAACCTATTGGAAGCAAGGTGTGTACCCAATCCAATGAGCGACAGAATCTGAAAGTATCTCCTGCCAGGAACGGCAGTATCAGTGAAAGCCCGATTCCAATCCCAATAGAATCACCAATTGGGAACTACCCTGAAAACACAGTTATTATATTATTTAGGAATACCATTAAGTGTGCAGAAAGACTCCGGTACTAAATAAATCAGTAAATCGGCCAGGTGTCCATGGAGAGCATCTCTCATTCGTCAGATGAATAGTACCAGATCAACTGGTTCGGGAATATATTTAAAAAATAAAAAATCGCAAGCCCGGTCAAGGACTTGCGATCCATAGGGAAATCACTCATGAATTGTAATGGGATTCCATCATGAGTTTCGTAGAAATAATGGATAGCGGATCAAATCTTTTGCTGCAAGATTAAGCTTTTAGTCCCAATCGCCGCCACCGGGTCCGCCGCGACCTCCTCTGTTATTGTTGCCGTACTGGTTGAACTGGTAACGGAAATTGAGCATGAAGGTTCGGCTGGACCAGCTGAACTGTCGTTCAGAGTAAAAGTTTTGGTTATTAATGGTGGTCTGGAAGTCTTGGGAATTCAATACATCTTCGACATTGAACGAAAGGGTTGCCTGCCCACTCCAGAGGTCAAAATTATGAGCGATGCCTGTGTCCATCATTGTCATACCATCTTCACGCCCCTGTGTAGTATTGTGGGGACCCTGGTATCGGCTGGATAGCTCGAGGTTCCATTGGGAAGAAGGTTGCCAGCGCAGTGTCAAGCGTCCCTGTGCTCTTCTGGACTCACTCGTCAGCAAATTCCCCTGATAACTTCCTCTGGCATCAGATCGGAAGAAATTGGCATTGGCCCTGAGCGTCAACGATTCTGCAATATCCTGGTCGGCAGAAAACTCAATGCCCCAGGCCTCTTCAGTAGCGAGGTTAATAGGCTGTATGCGTTGTATTCCCTGGCCGTCAAGCGTGGTGATACGTTCTACTACACCGGTTCTGTGACGATAATAAACGCTTGTCAACAGCGATCCGGTTTCCCAATATCGCAGATATCCGGCTTCGTAAGAGTTCCCATATTCAGGCCGTAAGTTGGGATTCCCGGTAAAACGGCTGCGGGAATCTGAGTAGTCAGAAAAGGGCAGCAACATGCGTGACCATGGCCTGTCCAGCCGACGGCTGTAACTGACTTGTACAGAACTTTGTTGATTGAAAGAGTAGTTCAGGAAAACGCTCGGAAACAGGTCGATATAGTTTTGATTATTTTCTTGACCTGTAGATATAAGTCTGGTTTCTATGATGGTATGTTCGGCGCGCAATCCGACACTGGCGGAAAATGAACCGAATTCCTGGCTAAGAGATGCATAAGCCGCATTTACATTTTCATTATAGATAAAATCATCGTTGAATTCTTCGGCCTGTAGTGGTTGCCATGTTCCGTCTACTAATTCTTCAGCATTATAGCTGTTATCCATCCACTCAAAGTTTGCTCTGGCGCCGGTTTCAAGTTCTCCATTCCAAATAGGGCGGACGTAGTCGGCTTCTATTCGTAAATCTTTTGAAAATTCTTTACTAGAGGCACGTTCGCGATCTGGGGTGTAACTACCCTGCAATACTGATTCAGATAAGGTTGAGTTTTGAGTTTCCCTGTCAATATCAAAACTGGCTTCAGCAGTCAACCTATGATCTCGACCATCAATCAGGTTTTCATATTCCAGATTTGCTTCAAATTCCTTCTCCAGTTCATCCTGTTGATCGATACGTCTTAAGCGGCCCTGAACATCGCCTACGGTTCTGTTTGTAACATTATAGTCAGTATAGCTTACAACTTCCTCGGACCAACCGTCTTCCAGTTCAATATTGGCATCAACAGTAAACGTTTGTTGTTCGGTTAAGAAGAAGTCGGCACCAAAACGCAGATCACCATCAATCTCATTTTCGTCAGCATCAGTATTTTCCCGGTAAGCATATGTAGTGTCAGCATTTGAACTCGGCACGGGAATGAATTCCTGGTAGGAATAACCTTCTTCAGGATCGCTGCGATAGTCAACTCCGCCTCCAATAAACCAATTTACATTTTCGGTACGGTAGTTCAGGTTAGTTGAGACCTCATGATTTTGGGGAAGACCGGATCCAACACCGACACTGCCATTGAATCCCTCGCGCTGCTCTTTCTTCAGAATAATATTAATTATACCAGCCGACCCTTCCGCAGAATATTTAGCAGAGGGATTGGTGATAATTTCAACTTCCTTAATCATAAATGAAGGGATACTGCGCAGCCCATCGGCCCCTTCGCTTACGAGGTTAGAGGGACGGCCGTTAATTAAAATACGTACTGACTCGTTGCCACGTAGACTTATGTTGCCATCGATATCGGTAGCAATCGAGGGTACATTATCGAGCACGGAGAGCGCTGATCCACCCATACTCGTCAAATCGGAACCGACATCAAACGTACGGCTGTCAAAGTTCATTTGCATGGTAGACTTTTCGCCCCGGACGGTCACTTCCTCCATCTGTTCGGAGGTAGGCTCCAGGCTGATTGAGCCCGTACTGTAGGTTTCTCCCGGAGAGAGTTCAAGAGGTTCTGTGTGTTTTTTGTAGGAGATAAAAGATACCTGCAAAATATAATTTCCTGGTTCTATGTCTATACTAAATGAACCAGTAGAGTCACTGGTGGTACCTGTAATCAAATTTGATTGGGTGGAGTCATAAATTGCAACAGAGGCATTGACCACCCCTTCTCCTATTTCGTTATAAATAGCACCTTTAACCAAAGCCTCTCCGGATCCCGTATTTTGAGCTAATGAAACTTGTGCTGCGAATATTAAGACGAAGCTTAGAATTAAACGCTTCATAGTGCCGGTTCTCTATTCATTCTTATTTTCGATTCATGATAAACATATAAGCTGAACCTGACCCAATGTTGAATGAAATCTAATTACAATTTGAAGATTTGAGATAAGACAAAATCGGAGGTAAAGAGGGATGATTTTGTCTGTCAATAGAAGGGTTTTAGGTACAGACAATTTTACTTTTTGTTTCAATCATCTGCACAGATCTTAGATTTCAGTCGGTGGGAGAAGCGAAAGACCGGTTTCGACTTGCTTACTGAAGGTATAAAATTTTATGCAGGCTATTCGCCGGTTATTTTTTTGATCGGAGTTAGAACCAGCTTCCGAAATTCGACCTCAGCTCCCTCGGCTTGTACTGCAATATGTCCTTTATTGGCTGTCGCATCGTATCCGAAATTAACTACATCATCATTAACCCAGACTTTAACAGAATCACCAAGAGTCTCAATGGTCATGGTGTTCCATTCTCCCAGGGGATGTTCTGAGTCGTCTGTCAAATTTTTAATCCTGCGACTTTTACCTTCGGTGATCCCCCATTCTTCTTTGGGCCCACGTCGTTCTACCATGTTGGGTACCGTAATGTCTTCTACGATACACCAGAAGTCGCCGGCATTTTCATGCATCATCTGTATCTCAATCGATTTAGGAAACATTTTATAAAGTGCACGGGGAGTAGAAGCATGAACCAATACACCGCAATTCCCCGGTTCGCCGGTAAACCGATACTCTACTTCCAGGCGGTAATCACTGTATTCTTTATCTGTAATAAGATGTCCCCGTGGCTCCCCAAGGCTAACAAGATTCCCGTTACGTACAATAAAGGGTTGCCGAAGGGTGGAATCTTTTTCCAGCGCCGGTACATCCATGTGCCAGCCGGTCAGATTTTCCCCGTTGAATAGGCTTCTTGATTGGGCATTTGCCTGAATCTGTGTACAAAAAATTATACAAGCAGTAAAAAAAAGGGATAAATTAAGTTTCAATTTTTTTCCTCATTATTTACAGATTA
Source organism: Balneolaceae bacterium (assembly GCA_041641755.1). Classification (GTDB taxonomy): domain Bacteria; phylum Bacteroidota; class Rhodothermia; order Balneolales; family Balneolaceae; genus JAMQKA01. Next base: position 670 of record JBEPXS010000185.1, on the reverse strand, counting down.
TCAAATAGTCCTACTCTATACATAGAAAGCCAAAATTAACAGGATTTACGGAAACAACAAGAACGCCATTGTATTTTATTTAAATCTATATTCAGAAGGGGAAGGTGAATCTAATCAGAAGATGCTAATTTTTCAGGAACGGCTAAAGGCAAGTCAGGAAGTAAGGATAAGAAAGTATTTTTATAGCTGATGGAGGCATTGAACCTGCCAATTTTAAATACCTCCATCAACTAATAATTTAATCAGATATACTACTAGTACATAGGCTTCTACTCTTACTCATTCCACGGCGGAACTACTTTGTTCATCCGGGCATAGGCAATAGACTGTCCCACATGTTCACTCATATGGTTTAGGAGTTGTACCAGAACGCCTTGACCATTCGTTTTTCGGCCGTAAGATTCTGTCTGCTCACTTAGTTTGGAAACAGGCATCTGCTTAATTGACTCGCGCACATGGTTAATCGATTTTTCCAAAACTGCCACGATTTCCTCTTTGCTGGAGAGAGATCCGATCTGATCAAGATTAACCCCCTCTGGTGCTGGTATTCCGAGTGAATTTTGGAGCGATGCCAGATTGGCACCTGCAATATGTTTATAGACTTCTCCAACTGAGCTTACACCTTCCATTGGTCTCCAGTCGTATTTGTCGGCGGGCATAGCTTTGGCAA
>JBEPXS010000184.1:0-7069 GCA_041641755.1 Balneolaceae bacterium | reverse complement strand
GCAGGGCTACATCCAGTGTATCCTGTGCGGTGGTTGAGGTATCGGATTGTTGTATTAGAAAGAGTAAAAAAGCGTACATAAACTGAGTATTTATCGTTGGTTACTGAATTCTTTTAACAAAATAATTATCTCTGTAAGGCTCCGGAAGATTCTGAGAGGCCTGTTGGGCATCTTCGATAGTCTTGAACTGCCCTACTCCCACCCTCCAATACGTATCCCCGTTTACCATGGCCGACACGATAAGTGCACGATATCCCTGCTGTTTCAAATCCCTGTATACTTCACGGGATCGATCTTCATATCTCATTGAGAGTACTATCAGAGTATAACCATCGTTACCCGCCGGTGTCAGACTGCCTTTGAGGCCATAAACGGAACTGGCAGACTCATCATCCCCTTCATTTGCTACTTCATTTTCGGTATCAGGTTCCGTTTGCTGTTGAGCACCTGATTCGGCTTGCTGTTGGTCAGCCTGCCCTTCAGGCGTTTCGGTGTTGGCACCTGTCTGCTGGTTGTCAGGCTGACTGGACTCATCAGGACTGGCAGCGGGCAGATTATTTTGCTGCGTTGCCGAGGCAACCTGCTGTTCAGTCTCCCCGCCATCTCCGTTCGTCGAGTCTGATCCCGAATCAGTAAAAACGCCAAGATCGTATGCCAGCCAAACTGAAATAGCTATTATAATAATAGATGCCGCAGCAACCAATATAGTCATGGTTGAGGAATTTTTCCTGTCTCGTCGATGACCAATATTTCTCAGATCCTTTTGGGGCTTGGCCGTAACAGGTTCGGGTGCCTCAGCTTCTTCATCTTCGGATTCCTCTTCCAACCCCGCAAATGGATCCGCTTCCTCCTCCTTCTGTTCCCGGGTTTCAATCTCTTCCAGCTCCTCTTCATCCTCTGGCTCAGGTGGTTCTTCTTCTACAGGCTCAGTTGTTTCCTCACTTTCTGTAACTTCGGTACCCTGATTTAAAGCTTCAGCAACTTTCCGTTCAAATTCCTTTAGCTCCTCATCCTCTTCTTCATCATCAGCCTCTTCATCCAATCCCCAGATGATCCCTTCTCGTTCGGATTCTACCTCTTCAGGCTCAGGTTCTTGTTCTTCTGACTCGGGTACCTCATCTTCTTCATCTTCGGATTCCTCTTCCAACCCCGCAAATGGATCCGCTTCCTCCTGCACTTCCAGGGCTTCAATCTCTTCCGGCTCCTCTTCATCCTCTGGCTCAGATGGTTCCTGATCCGATGCCTCGTCCTCTTCCGATTCTCCTTCAAAATCAGCTACCGGTTCTGGTTCTTCTTGTTCTTCCTGAACCTCTATTTTATCTTTTTGCGGTTCGTCTTCATCTGCATCCTGGTAAGAGCCGATCAATTCAATCGGTTCCATACCGGCATATTTATTATTTATTTCAGTTTTAAGCTTGTCAGAGGGAGTAAACTGAAGCTGCCCTTCCTGCATACTGAAGGTTCCAAACTCTTTAATTTCAAACTTTTTACCCTCATCCGAAGCCTCATGAATTCGGTTAATCAATTCGGCAAGTTGTTCTTCGACCTGATCTTGCTGCATACCTGTTTTATCTACAAGCAGCTCTACAAGTTGTTCTCTGTTTATTTTCATACCCCTAATCCAACTGTCTGTTATCCGGAAGAAATTTAACTATATCTTTTGGTGGCATCATGACCACCTGTCCGTTTGTTCGCTGTTGCTGAAACTGTTTTCTATGTTGTTGTTTGAATGTGCCTAACCCTTTTATCTGAATCTCATTTTTTCTTACCATCTGCTCGCGAACAATATCTGCAAAAGCAGTGAGAAATTCTGTATCCATTTGTCAGTTTAGTTTTACGGTTATTCCTGCATATGCCTGGAAAGGACGCTCCTCATATCCACTCCATATTTCGTACTCCTGGCTCAACAGGTTTAACATCTTTGCATATACCCCGATCCGGTCGGTAATCCCTACATCAATCTGTCCACCCAGCAATAAAAATCCTTTTAGCGTCTGAGACTCTGATACCGGAGAAGAACCATCCAAATCCGCCGTCTTGCGTTCACTAATATAATCGGCCCATGCCTCAATTTTCAACTTGTCGATCACCTTGACAGAGAATCCTGAATTGACCCCCCATGTTTCTTCAAACGGTATATCATCACCATTAGAAAATCTTGGGTTCTGGACATACGCTTTTGCATTAATCCAGAGTCTATGGGGTACCAGCTGATGGGTAACGCCAGCCTCACCCTTCAGTCTATTAGCATCTCTAAAGTTCAATGTATAATAACCACGTTGTGTACCAGTAAAGTTGGTTAGCACACTACGGGCAAAATAGGCATAATTTTGTGCCTGCATATAGCTTACTTTTGCATGAATCGAGCTCCCCGAGAAATACTCAAAATTGAGCCTTCCGTCTACATCAACCTTGTAAGTATGGCGTAGTTGTGTCTGGTGATTTAGAAACCTGTTCAGCTGATGAAGCTGCTCGATCGTATGCAGCCTGGGATTGCCTGAGAGTGATCCCGAGAGGGTCAGGTTATCATGAATCCAGTGCTTGGCTTTGAGAGTAAATCCGGGATATATCTTATCTTCAAACGAGTTGGAGGTATAAACCAAACTGGCATCCGCTGTTATCTGGGTACTGTAATCCAGCAATCGTTCGTATCGTCCCCCCGCATGTAAGGTCATCCAGTTCTGGCTACCGTTTTGTGAGCTCAACTCATAACTTCCTCCTTTGCCGGAAGCATGTAGCACAAACGTTTCGTGAAGCCGACTACCGGTCCAGTCTTTGTTAATTGAGGCATTAAATACCGACTCGGTTGCTGTTCCTCCAATACTACCGCTCTCCATGTTCATATCGAACCAGCGGTAGTTGACCTCGGCATCCAGCCCCGCCACCGAGTTTTTATAACTGCTGAGTGATAATCCGGTATTAAATCCGGTATACTGCTTCCTGGGACCGGTGGGTATTTGACCACCCGATGATTCCAGCTCGTATAATCGATTAAAACTGTTGTCAGTACCCGCAGAAAATTTTATGGATGTATTTTGATTCACTTTCGTGGCTATCTCTCCATCCGCATTAAAAAACCGGAAGCTACTGTTTTCTTTATCGAGATGACCGCTGCTGGAATGGTAATCCAGGCTACCACTAACGTAGCTTTTCTCTGAAAACCGGTTTATTCCCCATACCTCTGCTTCCGGGCTGACGAAGCTTCCTACTCCCAGTCGGCCAAACAGACGTTTCTCATTGGAGTATTCCAACGCCTCGTATTCGGGTGCGGAGGGGCGACTCAAATCGGTAATCGGCAGATTGGCGACTACTTCTTCCTGGGTTTCCATAAAGGGCTGGCGATCCGAAGCAACCTGATAAATGCTGGGCTCAGGATTAAATCCCAAAATTGGCTGGCGCCTCAGCCCGGGGAAGCGAGCTTTAAATTCACTGCGGATCTCAATATCCTGAGGGTCAATTTCCGGGAGCAGGCTGTTTTGGGCATCCCCTTGCTGCTGGGCATATACACTGGTGGCACTCAATATAATTGTGCCAAAAGTTAACAATAATACCAGATAACCGGATCGCTTCATTCTACATACTTTGTTGTGTAGTTCAGTTTGCATCAAATGTACTAATTTTTCTTCAAGGTTTAAGGGGTGGTCTCATTTTAAACGGTAACTATTTTTACTTATTGGGAGAGCTTCTGTTTCCTACTCATTTTGATAATCTGATTATTTCGTTTTCTGCTACTCCTCCTCTTCATATGAACCATTGTTGAGTCAAGATTCCCACGGATGAATCACCTCAAGCTTGTTTTAGAAAGAATAATCACACATATATAAGTATATGAATTACAACACCGGCTTGCCTTGTTTTGTAGCTCTTAGCTTGTCGATTGCCAAAAGTATGGGTGTGATAGTGCAAACCATGAGTACCATCGCGGCGTGTGTAATTGTGGCGTAAGCGATACCGGTGACGGCCGGTACGGCAAACAAAATGAGCAGCGATTGTTTCACAAAGTAATGATAAGTACCCACCCCCCCCGGCGAAGGTATTGCGATGCCGATGGCGGAAATAACGGTTATAACCAGCGCATCCAAAAAGGAAAGGTCAAACTCTGTCTGCATATCGAACATCCAGAACGGGATGTATGACATCAGTGTATAACCAACCCAGATCAAACCAGTTAACAACACAAAAAGCCACCAGCGTTTGACCTCCCGGGCGGAGGCTAATCCCTCCCAAAAAAGTTTAATCAGGTTGCGTATCCGATCCAACAAAAGATTTAGCTTGTCAAATTTTGATCCCAGAAAAACCAAAAATTTCCATCCGGCAAGAATAAGAGCCAATACAACAATCCCTGCCAAAATTAGCCAGAGCACGACTTCCATTTTCATGCTTCCGGTAAAAAAGTCGACGGTCTGCTTGCCAAATATCTGGCTAAGCAATGAAAGATCGGTAATCAGGTATACAGAGACTAAAAACATTAGAAAAGCCATCACTCCAATATCTATAGCGCGTTCCAAAACAATGGTACCGATCAGTTTGGAAGAACTTAGCTCTTCGCGCTTGGCAACATAGACGGGTCGTGTTACTTCGCCCAGCCGCGGAAATACCAGGTTCAGCATATAGCCCGCCATCACACCTGAAAAAAGGGTAAAGCGATCCAGATCCTTTTTGTCGTGTTCAATAAGAAGCCTCCATCGTTCAGCCCTGAGGTAATGGCTGATGACAGCTACCAATGCAAAAGGGAGTACCCAGCTAAAACTGATTCGCTGCGTATATTCCCACACCTCACTAAATGCTACATTCCGAAAGGCAAGCCACAGAAACAGTCCTGCAATAGCCAGAGTCGACCCGATTTTCAAACTTTTCTTAAGCATGTTACTAGTTGCGCATATCGATTATTTCGGCCTGATCCGGATATTTCAATACAAAGAGTTGCTGCTCGGGCTTAATAAATGAACCTGAGTTAAAAAAAGTAGTAATCCGATTTTCGGCCTGATCACGGGCAAAAATTTTGCGGGGCACCAAGCCCTTTCCCAAGGTTATCTCTACACGCTGAAACACTGAAAAAGGATCTGTGGAAGCAAGAATTATCCGGGTTTGTCCCTCCGTTTGTTCCTGTTCTTTTACTGTATATGTAGTATCAGTTCCATTCAGGAAGCGGGAAGGCGCAAAATCATCTTCCTCAGCTACATATTTGCTTACGATCACACGATTACGGTTTTTGTCGTAAACCCGTGATGTTTCCCCATCCACAACGACGGTTTGCTGGTTATTTTGAACCTTGTATTTATCTTCGCCCACCCATATGGTACCGCTGGTAGTCACCGTATCGCCGGTGTAGGAGTCTATATACTGGTGATCAAACTCCGCCCTGAAAACCAGATCTTGCCCCTTAAACTGATTAATCAGCTGATCGAAGGGTGTTTGCTGCGCGCCTGACTCTGTTGCACCGGCCGTTGCCAGAAAGGCCATTGCTGTTAACAGTAAACTCAACCACTTATCTTTCAAATTCATCTAGTTCATCTAATACCTGTTCCAATTCTTCTTCATCCGAAACCAATACGTCTCGTGCCGTACTGCCCTGGTAAGGTCCTACAACCCCGGCGTTGTACAGCTGGTCAATAATACGACCGGCCCGATTATATCCGATCTTCAGCTTACGCTGCAGCAATGATACAGAACCCTGTTGATGAATAACTACCACTTTGGCGGCAGCCTCAAACAGTTCGTCAATATCTTCCAGCGGATCGGGAATAGCACCGCTTGCATCGTCTTCAATAACGGGCAGATGGTACGATTCCTTGTATCCTTTCTGATTTCCTATGAAAGCGGTAATCCGTTCCACTTCTTCAGTTGAAACATACGCATTCTGAATACGGGTCATTCCGCCACCATTGGTAAATAGCATGTCTCCCCGGCCAATGAGCTGATCGGCGCCACTGGTATCCAGGATAGTGCGCGAATCGACCTTGGAAGCCACCTGGTAGGCTACCCGCGCCGGAAAATTGGCTTTAATGGTACCCGTAATCACATTTACCGAAGGACGCTGCGTGGCTACAACCAAATGAAGTCCGACAGCCCGTGCCAACTGTGCCAACCTCGCAATCGGCTCCTCGATCTGTTTCCCGGCTGTCATCATAAGGTCGGCCAGCTCATCAATAATGACCACAATATAAGGCAGGTGCCGGTGACCCAGCTCCTCGTCGAGTTCACCATTGTCAAATTTTTCGTTGTACGATTTAATATCGCGCACCATCGCCATCTTCATCAGGTCATAGCGTTCGTCCATCTCCATGGTCAGGCTTTCGAGCATCTCTTCGGCATCGGAAGTATCGGTCACAATCGGTTCTTCGGAGCCGGGCAGCGTAGCCAGAAAATGATTCTGAATATTGCGATATAGTGAGAGTTCGATCTTTTTGGGATCGATCAGCACAAATTTAAGATTGTCGGGATGACATTTATATAACAGACAGGTTATAATAGTATTAATACCAACTGTTTTACCCGACCCAGTGGCCCCTGCAATCAGCAAGTGAGGCATCTTGGTCAGATCCCGAAGAAACACTTCATTTTCAATAGTCTTTCCGAAGGCAATAGGCAACTCGGCCTCCGATTCTACAAATTTCTTGGTATTTATAACCGACTTGATAAAGACTGTTTCCCGTTTACGGTTCGGTACCTCAATCCCTACAGCAGAACGTCCGGGAATCGGCGCTATAATACGTAATCCGTGAGCGGCCGTGGCCATTTTCAGATCGTTGGCATAGCTCTCAATCTTACTGATCTTAACATCTGGAGCGGGATCCAGCTCATACAACGTTACCGTCGGTCCCACAATAGCGTTAATACTTCGGATCTCAATTTTGTGACGCTTGAGCTTATCAAGGATAATCCGCTTGTTTTCCTTGATTTCTTCCAGATCCACCTCGTTTCCCTCGTTCGGCGGGGCGTCAAGGATATCGATTCCCGGAAACTTGTACTTGATTTTCGGTATCTCTTTGGCCTTGTCGCGGTTCATGCGATCCAATTCGCGGTCATCAGCCTCTTCATCACCTTCTCCGACATAGACCGAAACCTC
>JBEPXS010000183.1:0-7102 GCA_041641755.1 Balneolaceae bacterium | reverse complement strand
GCCGAGAGGAGGTTCGTGTCCTCGATGCGAAGATCTGCCAGGGCCGGACAATTCTGCCCATAGTCGCTTGGGCTAAAGGATAAAAGTAAGACAAAGGTTAGAGCCAGTACCAAGAAAGAAGTTGGGGCTTCTATTCGAGTTTCCATGCTTTACCTCATTGATTCTATTGATTTGAGTTTTCTGTGAGAGGATGACGATCCAAAAAGTCGGCAATCGCCTCGGCCACCATCTGGGGATCTTCCATTTGCAGGGAATGACCCACACCATGCACTTTGTGCTCTTCAACATTTGGAAGCCAAGTGAGAAACAGATCTTTGTATACGTTTGCAAGAGAAAATGTCTCACTACCCCATATAAAGAGAACCGGCTGTGATATTTCTCCCACTTGCTCCTTGCTAAAATATCCTGGTCCATCGGATGACGGGCTCCCGAAGTATGTGGCAGCATCCTGCTCAGCCTGTTCGGGTCCTCCTGGGACTGCGCGGGAAATGTTGGTTCGCCACTTTTCACCAGCAACGCCTCTCATGAAGATATCCACTGCACCGACTGTGTCACCCTCACGGAAACGAGCATACGCTGGACTCACAAATTCTTTAATAAACTCTGCTTCAATGAACTTTGCTTCCTCTGGGAGCGGGCCGATATCATTAGGCTCAAGGAGCACGAGGGAATGCACGAGATCGGGCGCATCGAGCGCCAGACGCATCGTGATATCTCCGCCGCTGGAGTGCCCAACGATGTGAGCGCGATCGATGCCCAGATGCCGCAGCAGTGCCACGGCATCGGCTGCCTCCTGCTTGGTGGATTTGTCAGCAAGAGCCGTGCTGCCGGCGTATCCTCGTCGGTGATATCGAATTAAGCGATAGTTGGCCAAAGAGGGCTCCTCCATGATCGGCAGGAAAGTTCCGGCGATCAGAGATCCGTGAATCAACAGCACCGGTTCTCCCTCACCCCGTATTTCATACTCCAGTTCTCCGCCTTGTACCGGAGCGCGTTTCATCTTGGGCAGGTCAGCAGATTCCCAGCCTGAGCGGCTACAGCCTGACAAGAGGCACAGGCTGAGCAATATTATGCGTAGCATAGTTTCCAAAGTTGTTACCGAATTTCCTTTGGATTCGACTTCATGACCTTTTCCGTTTTAAATAATGAGAGTGTGTTATTACTCAAATAATCACTCATACCGGTATTGCTACTCTGCAAACTCACAGGATACGTCGGGATGCCAGAATGCAAAGAGTCCGTCCGGATTGTGCTTCCAGACCCACATATGCTTACCGAAAAGTCCGGCTTCATCATTGCGATGGAACTCTTGGCCAAAGAGAGAAGGGGGATCCTCTTCTGTCCAAAGAGCAATTGGAATTACGGGTTCAGCTCCGATCAGACGAAGTTTTCCGTTTTTCTGAGGCTCATAGAATAAAACTTCCGGCTCCGATAAATCGATATTTGCGTCAAGTCGATCTAGATTTAAAAATGGTATCCCCAGTCCGCCTTCTCCATCCGGGTTTTTCTGGCAGGGCAGGGCTTGAGCAAATCCATCCTCCATGGCCGCTTCTACATTGTGATATCGGGCCGTTGCCCGCCGAAGAGTCACAAGACCTGTGTTTTCCTCCGCATTATTTGTAGCAATGGACGGAGCATTTGAACTATTGGATTGGACCGTATTCAGCTCAGGATGACTTGCCGGTTCCGGAGAAACTTTGGTTGTAGATTCACAAGCAACAAATACCCCGAGGATAAGGATTAAGAGTATTGATGTTCGATTTAAATTTTTCATAATGTGCCTCCGTTTATCTTTTGTCTTTAGCGGTTCGTTTCAAGTATAAAGTTCATAATCTCGCTCAAGCATCTCGGGAGCCCCAAGATTGGCGGTATGACCCTGGCCGTAAAGTCCTGCAATTCGTGCATCTGGTAATGTGTTTTGGCAAGTCATGATTTCAAGTGATTAAACTATTATCTGTTATCAAAGCATTGTTGTCCCTGCCGGGTACCATCGATAGGCATCACCATCTCTTTGAGCATAACCGATACCCGGAAATGGAAAATGAAAGCCTATGATCAGCATGTCATCTGCCACGGTACGATCAAGAATTCGATGGCGTGAACGAGCCGCTTCTTCCCGATCAATATCCCAGAAATTATGCCAGTCAGGTCGTTCAAAGCAGGTGTGAATGTTAACAAGGGCATCACCAGTGAACAGAACCTCACCGTTCCCGGTATCCAGGGCAAAAGAGATATGGCCCGGTGTGTGCCCAGGTGTAGGGATGCTCTGAATATTATTTGCCACTGTATCGTCAGGATGGATTAGGCGAAGCTGACTTTCAATTTTTTTGAGTACATCCGGTATCGGGGATAAGCCCGGATCTTCCAGTAACGGCAGAGCGTCATCCCCGGTCCAAAATTCAAACTCCGTTTCAGTCAGTATAACTTCGGCATTTGGAAAATTGACGTTTCCGATAGAACCATCAACAAGCCCTCCAAGGTGGTCGGGGTGTGCATGTGTCAGAAGCACTCTATCGATGCTATTAGCATCGACACCGATCAACGCAAGCATGGCACCGAGCTGGCCTGCAGTCTCCGATGCCCCGGGTATTGACCATCCACTGTCTATCAAAATACGTTCCTGTCCGGTTTCGACCAGTACAGGAGAGATAGCTAAACGAGGAGCGTTGGGTGTAAGAATGCGAGATTCAAAGTATTCCTGGCGCAGCTCGTCAGGCACATTAAATGCAAGACCATCAACTTGATGTAATTCGGGTGGAGTAATTTCCGACAAGTAAAAATGTCCGTCGTTCAAAATAGTGATCTCCATCTCACCCAAAGTAAAACGGTAAAAGCCCGGCGGTTTGTGTTGGTTCTCTTCTTTAATTTTTTGATTTGAGTAGCTCATCAGTACTCTCCAATAGTAATTGAAATTGAGTTTTTCATAGTGCTGAAGGTTTCATGTTTTGACCGGGTTACGGTTACATTTTTTCGGCCTCGGAAAGGGCCATGGCTATAAATCCTGTAACGATGATTGGGCAGGAGTACAGACATTTAATAAATTCTTCATAAGTTTGATTAGTTGGTTGTTATCAATTCGAAGTAAATCTTTCTAGCTGATATGTCTACTCCGGCTTAATATTTTGATTCACACTAAAGAAATTATCCGGATCGTATTTTGCTTTTACCTTCTGTAAGCGGTCATAGTTGTCGCGGTAAGTGGCCTTGACCCGATCTTCTCCCTCTTCCATCATAAAGTTGATGTAGGCACCGCCAGCAGTGTGAGGATGTACGGCCTCCCAATAGTCCCGTGCCCAGCGGGATATTTTTTCCTTGTTGGAAGGATCGGGATCCACGCCGGCCATCACCATTGACCACCGGGCATCGCGGTAAGCCCATGCTGTTTCGTCGGGATCCACCTGGTGTACCGCTCCGTCGATTGGATAAAGATGCATTGTGGATTTCATAGTGGGAACCTCCGCGAAACGCTTATGTTCTTTTATGGCCTCATCACTCAGCTCATGCACAAAATCTCCCTTCCAGTACCACTGATCACCCTTCGGATAGAGATCGTCGAACATACTCTGCAGCACCGGATAGGGCATCTCTCCGACAAACTCGAACAGCGGTTCGGCGATGTCACGAGCCGGTTGAACTATTTTTTCAATATCCTCGCTGCCGGTATAACACCACAGCAATCCACAGACTTTTTCTCCGTGAATCTCTTCAGGGAATGGGTCACCTGCCGGGACTTCAGCCACCAGATAGAAAGCATATACATCATTTGGCATCTCCGGCAGCCAGTCGCGATACCATTTCAGAGTGGTTTCCACCTCGTCGATGGGCCAGAACATGGGTCCTCCAACGATATTTTTTACCGGATGCAACTGGTATTTAAATGAAGTCACCACTCCGAAATTTCCTCCGCCACCGCGGAGTGCCCAGTACAGATCCGGGTTTTCATCCTTATTTGTATGTACGAGATTTCCGTTTGCCAGAACTACATCGGCACTCAAAAGATTGTCTATCGTTAATCCATACTTGCGAGACAGATAGCCGTGTCCGCCGCCGAGCGTAAGACCGCCTACACCGGTTGTTGATATAATACCGGAGGGCATAGCCAGCCCGAAGGCATGCGTGGCATGATCCACATCTCCCCATGTACAACCGGCTTCCACCTGTACAGTCTTTACTTCCGGATCGACCCGAATGCCCTTCATGTTGGAAAGATCGATGACCAGCCCATCATCTACCAGTGCCAGTCCGGGGCCGTTGTGGCCTCCGCTGCGAATGGAAGTACGAATACCGTTCTCCCTTGCAAAATTAACCGCAGATATCACATCAGCTACATTTTCGCAGTAGACAATATACCGGGGCTCCCGGTCAATCATGGCGTTATAAATAGATCTCGCCTCGTCGTAGTCGGTATCCCCGGCTTGTACCAGTCTTCCTCTTAGGTTAGACTTCAGATCTTTGATATTATTCATTGGCAGAATCCCTCCACATTTATTGGTTTGACAGGAAAACTCGATTCAGGAATATCACATCTCATTTATCCCAGATCAGAGGATATTCCAATATTGTATTTTAATATAGAAGAGAAGCGTTCTAAAAGCGTTCTACAAGATTATTTATTAAAGACGCCATGTGTAGTTATTCAAACTTGTACCGGACCTATATGGGGTATTCCAAAATGTTAAGTAAGGTTTTCCAAACTGGCCAGGGCCCGTTGTTCAAAAATTGGCACTTTTTGAGATTGTGCAACTTTAACGGCCTTGCGCAGGCTATTTTGTGATTGTGCCGTTTCCGGTGAATATAATTTTCTATAAATCTTCGCCCTGATCCGATAAACTTCCGGTTCCATCCACCGGTCGCTGGTATCATCTATTTGTTTGACTGCTTCGTTAACGATTTTCTTTGCCTCTTCAAGCTCTCCACATTCACCCAATGCTTCCGCCAGCAGACTACTGAAATAAGGCCGGTCAATTCTGATTTGGGACGCATCATATGTTTGAACCCCTTTCCGCATCCTCTTGATTCCCTTCTCCTTCCGTCCCTTTTCAAAAAGCGACCATCCGAACAACACTTCGCATACGGAAATCCAGTAAGGAAATCCATGATCATATGACGTTGACAAAACCCTCTCTGCCATGGTTTGAGTAGCATCTGCTTCATTTTGAAGATTATAAAGCCAGGCAATATGCGTTCGTATGTAAGCGAGCGTGAACGGATGGCCAATTACTTCAGCCCTGTTTTGTGCTTCTATTCGGAGACTCTCTGATTTATCCAGATCACCGAGTAACCATTCGATCATGGCCAAGCGTACCAGACAAATAACAGAAGGATCCTGGCCAAACCGAAGTATATGACTCTTCTGATTTTTGGGATTATACCATTCAAGCCCTTTCTCATAATATTTTTTTGATTCAGTATATTTGGCCTGTCTGACCAGCGCCGATCCCAATACATAACAGGCCTCAACAAGCTCAATATTGTCATCATTAGCCCGGGCCTGATCAAATAACTTTAATCCCAGATTATACGCTTTTTCCAGACGCGCTATGCACAGATTAGCAATGGCAAAGATCCGTTTAACTGGAACGGGAGGCGGTTCATTCAATTGTTTACATATCTCAAAAACACGATTACAGGCCTCCATGACTCCATCACCTGCATACCCTTTTATTTGTGCCAGGGTCAGACCAAGCCCCGCCTGCAGGTCCAGTTCCATTTGATCCCGGTTTTCATCTTCCGGCAGTCGGTCCACCAGGGCAAGTGCTCGTTTTAGCAGATTTACCGACTCTTCATTGGCATAGATTTCACGGGCATATTCGGAGGCTGCTTTATAATACTCGATTGCCCGTTTTATTTGATTTGCCCGGTCGAAGTGAAAAGCCAACCGGCTGCTCAGGGTTTTCAAATTACCGGAATGAATGGTCTCTAATGCATCAGCAATTTTTCTGTGGAGCATGAGCCGGCGGGCATTACTCATTTTCCTATAAGCTACCTCACGCAGTTTATCGTGACTAAAATCGTAAGCCTCCGTATGAGATCCCCGGATAATATGATGTTCTAACAGCTCCTCCAGAGAGTCAATAATAACCGTTTCATTTTGATCAGATGCATACTCCAGTATTTCTAAAGTAAATTCACGACCAATGGTTGCTGCCAGCCACATCAGTTCACGGGCTTTTTCGGTAAGTTGCTCGAACCGGGCAGAAATAACCTCATTTACTCTCGGCGGAAGGGCTGACCCGGAAACGGTCTTTGATTTCTTATCCTGGACTGTTTTCCATCCTTCAAATCCTGATTTTTCTTTTGGAAACTTCCCTTGCCGGATCGTTTCCACTACAAACAGGGGATTGCCCTCCGTTTCCCGATATAGATGATCCGGATCTATATCTGCCGCTTCATCGGCAACCTGGTTTGCAAGTTCATAAGAGTCCGATTGGTCTAACGGGCCCAATTCAATTTCTGTCAAACATTGGTCGCGGCGGAGATCGGCCAAGAGATGTTGCAGGGGTTGGTTCAAAGCTCCTTCCACCGGGCGAAGCGTTCCTGCTACCAAAAGGTCGGAGGTCTTAGGAGCGTGAAACAGATAGTCCAACCACGTCAAGGTTTCGCGGTCACACCACTGCAGGTCATCCAGAAACAAAAGAACAGGGGTATCTATGATTTGGAATACGTTTGACAGAGCTGTAAAAAACTGACGGCGCTGCCATTTTTCATTCAGCGGGCCGGGCTGAGGAAGGTCTGGATATTCTACCAGTAATTCGGGCAGCAGGCGAGCTAGCTCCTTTAACCAAATGGACTCTAGATTATCAAGTTGCTTTCGAATAGAGTCCTCACGCAACCAATCGGTCACCGGCCCGTAACTAAGCGTCCCGGCTGTTTCATAGGAACGTGCATACGCCACCGGGTATCCCTGTTTTTTAACATATTCCAGTAATTCAAGCCCAAATCGTGATTTACCTATTCCCGGGACTCCGGAAATGGATACAAATTTCTTTTTTCCATCCAACGTATCTTTCCAGCTGGCCAGCAGCCTGTTCCATTCATTTCTGCGACCAACCAGGGGCCAATCTTTCGATGTTTTTTTGTCATCATCTTCAATTTTAGAAAC
>JBEPXS010000182.1:0-7116 GCA_041641755.1 Balneolaceae bacterium | reverse complement strand
TCACTGGACAGCTGCCATCACAACTCGACCGCGTCTATTTTGTAAACAGCGGAACCGAAGCCAACGAGGGGGCCCTGAAACTGGCCAAAAAGCATACCGGCCGACATAAGTTTGTAGCCTTTCGGCACGGATACCACGGTGATACCCACGGTTCGCTGAGCGTGACGGGCAGAGATGTGTACCGGGATCCCTACCGCCCTTTATTACCGGATGTAGAATTTCTGAATTTCAACGGAGAGGGATTGGAAACAATAGATGAGGATACGGCGGCTGTCATAATGGAACCGATCCAGGGGGAGGGGGGAATCATACCAGCCGATAAACAATGGTTGAAAGAAGTACGTAAGCGATGTCATAAAGCTGGTGCACTTTTGATCTTTGACGAAATTCAGACAGGTTTCTTTCGAACTGGTTCACTGTTTGCTTTTGAAGATTACAGAGTAGTTCCGGATATATTATGCCTTGCCAAAGCGATGGCCGGCGGCATGCCGATGGGAGCTTTCGTTTCCTCCAGCGAAATTTTCGAAGGATTCAAGAAGAATCCGCCATTGAATCACGTCACCACCTTTGGAGGGCATCCGGTAAGTTGTGCAGCCGCTTATGCAACACTTTCGGAGCTATTAGAAGGAGATTACGGGAAGCGAGCTATCCAAATCGAGAAAATAGCTAAGTCAAAACTTCAACATGAGGCTATTAAAGAAGTTCGGGGGAAAGGGGCCATGCTGGGCATGGAGCTAAATGATGCGGAGCTTACACGCCGAGTGGTTGAATCCTGTTTTGAACGGGGGGTCATCCTTGGATGGACGCTGCATTCAGATACTCTGATACGGCTGGCTCCGCCGCTTATTATCGACAAAGAGTTGTTAATTGACTCTCTGCAGATCATTGAACAAAGTATTTATGATGTATGTTGATGAAACTGGAATTGATATATAGAGTGCTTGGTTTTTTAAATAAAATGAAATAATTGAGATAATTTATGAAGTCTGTTAATCCTGCCACCGGTGAAATTATTGAAGAATATGAACAGATGGATGGTGCCGAAATTGCCGGTATCATTCATAAAGCTGATGCTGCTCAAAAAGAGTGGTTACACCTCTCTTTCGAAGAGCGAGCCAAACGTCTGAACAAAGCTGCCGAAATTTTAAGAGATCGCAGCAGTGAATTTGCGGAGCTTATGGCCCGTGAAATGGGGAAACCCCTGGCACAGGGAGAGTCTGAATCCGAAAAATGTGCCTGGGTCTGTGAATATTATGCTGAGAACGCCAGCCGGTTTTTACAAAATCAGCAGATTAAAACAGATGCTTCCTCCAGCTATGTCGCATTCAATCCGCTGGGTACGGTATTGGCTATAATGCCATGGAATTTTCCTTTCTGGCAGCTATTCAGGTTTGGGGCTCCTGCACTGATGGCAGGTAATGCGGTGATACTCAAGCATGCTCCTAACGTTACCGGGTGCGGGCTGGCTATCGAATCGCTGTTGCACGAGGCCGGTATCCCCAGCACTCTTTTCCGCACCATCGTCGCCGATATAGATCAAACACAGGATGTTATTCAGCATGATGATATCAATGCTGTGACCCTCACCGGCAGTACACGGGCAGGAAGGGCTGTAGCCAAACAGGCGGGCAGTGTCCTCAAGAAAACAGTACTGGAGCTCGGAGGTAGCGATCCTTATCTTATACTGGAAGATGCAGATCTGGAACATGCCGCCGAAACCTGTGTGACCTCCCGGTTGCTCAATAGCGGGCAAAGTTGTATTGCTGCCAAGCGGTTAATTGCAACTGAACCGATTTATGATGAATTCCTTGATCTGGTTGTTGATAAGATGAAGACCAAGACGGTGGGAAGTCCTTTTGACGAGGAGACCGATGTAGGTCCGATGGCACGTTTGGATCTCAGGGATGATCTTCACAGGCAGGTACAAAGCAGTGTTGAAGCTGGTGCCAAAGCGGTACTTGGCGGGGCACTGCCCAAGAGCGAGGGTGCTTTTTATCCCGTTACAGTACTTACTGATGTACACCCGGGTATGCCTGCCTACGAGGAAGAACTGTTTGGACCCGTTGCTTCGGTTCTCAAAGTGATGAATGAGGATGAAGCGATACAGGTTGCCAATGACACTGATTATGGATTAGGAGCAGCCGTATTTACTTCAAACATTGATAAAGCAGAAGATATTGCTGTCAATAAACTGCATGCCGGCTGTTGTTTTGTCAATGATTTCGTGAAATCGGATCCCCGGTTGCCATTCGGTGGGATCAAACAATCCGGATATGGACGGGAGCTGTCACATTTCGGAATCAAAGAATTTGTCAACATAAAAACTGTATACATTCCCTAGCCTGATATATGTCTGAGTTATTAGGATGAAAAAGATAGATTATTTAGCTTAAAATATTAGTTCAATACCTTCTTCCTGTGGGCGCCAATTCATCAATCCAAAAGAAACATTTTTATCAAAACTGAATTGACCTTAATGTCAGCTGAATTACGCATATAATTGTAAACAATCTTTTAAATCGAAATATATAACTATGATTTGTTCTAAAATCTTAAAAAAATTGAGTATCGGTATCATTGCCATCGGTTTAGTAGCTTGTAGCGATAGCGCTACCGATACTGATATCGATACTTCTGAACCACCCCAGTTACCGGAGTTTAAACAATATCAACCTGATACTGACTATTTTAATAATAGTAATAAGCAGAAGTCGGTTCAGGCGGGAACCGGTTATTCCTCAGCGGCTCAACTGGTGCAAAATACCGTTGACCCGCTTTTTTCATCTGCACAGGTTTATATGCCGTTTTTCAACCAGGCGCAGTATAGCGATCCCACTTACAATGACGGAATTTGGGAGTGGACGTATACAATAGAACAATCCGAACTGACAGCTGAAATTCGGTTAACGGCTGAACCTAATGAAGGTTCAGGTGAGACAGAATGGGCACTTTATGTTTCGACCAGCTCGTCAGAAGGTGCTAATTTTGAAGATTATCGGTTCATGAGCGGTACCACTGCTATGGATGGCAGCCAGGGAAATTGGAGCATCTTTTCCTATGAAGACGGCGGGTCGACTGATCCGATAGTAACCTTTAACTGGAGTCGGGACGGAGAAGACAATTACACTGCTACGTACTCAATCAATACTTCTAGCACTTCAACGACGTATGACATTACGTACAGCGAGGATGGACCGGAACATTCCCTTGAAGTAGTATCTGAGGATGGAGAACATGATCTTGTAATATTTTGGAACACTGATACCGGAGCGGGTTATATAGATCGTGCTTCCGAGGAACGCATTTGCTGGGATGCCGAGTTCAATAATGTATCCTGCCAATAGGTTGTCACTCTTGCTGTTTAGTTTTTAGGACCCGGGAATTACTCTCCGGGTCCTTTATTTTGTGACCTCTAAAATTTTATCTTTGAAGAACAGGTAAACCAAACACAGGTTTCTGACTAAGGCCAAGATGGCAGATCAAAAAGAACATAATCCTATCAGGGGCAGAGGCTCCTCAGATAATCCAGCCAACCGTTTCGAGGGAGTCTATACAGATTACGATCTGGATGAAGAAACAGGACAGAAGCCAACCCAGGAAACCAAGTTCTATCCCGATGATACCAAGGAGATTATTTCCACCAACGATAGTCCAGATATCCCGTTCAATAAAAGTATAAATCCGTACCGGGGATGTGAACACGGTTGTATTTACTGTTACGCCCGCCCAACCCATGAATATCTCGGGTTTTCTGCCGGTCTTGATTTTGAATCCCGAATAATGGTGAAGCATGAGGCACCACGGAAACTCAGGGAACGTATATCTTTGACAAGCTGGGAGCCATCAGTACTGGTAATGAGTGGAGTGACCGATCCCTATCAACCGGTGGAACGAAAGCTGGAAATTACTCGCGGTTGCCTGGAAGTGTTGGCTGAGTTTTTGAATCCGGTAAGTATCATTACAAAAAATTACCTGGTAACCCGGGATATTGATTATTTGAAGCAGTTGGCTGAGCATAAAGCGGTATCGGTAACGTTATCGATTACCACACTGGACAGTGACCTGGCGAAGAAAATGGAACCCCGAACTTCACGACCCCGGCGAAGGTTACAGGCGATCCGTGAACTATCGGAGGCTGGTATCCCTGCTGGAGTAAATGTGGCTCCGATTATTCCCGGCCTTACCGATCACGAGTGCGCAAATATTTTGGAGGCCGCTGCTGAGGCGGGAGCTACGCAAGCAGGCTATACCATATTAAGGCTACCCTTTGGAGTTAAGGATCTATTTCAGGATTGGCTCGAACAACACTTCCCCGAACGCAAAGAAAAAGTACTGAATCGCATCAGAAATATGCGCGATGGCAAACTAAACGATCCGCGGTTTGGGAATCGGTTTCGGGGAGAGGGAGAGTTCGCAAGGCAGATATCAGACCTGTTTAATGTGCATACAGAACGTTTTGGATTGAATAAAGAAAACCTAAACCTGACCACCAAACATTTCCGCCCGGGCGGGGGATCTCAATTGGGTCTGTTTAAGGAATAGCTCACAAAGAATGTAACATTTTGGGGCAAATTCCGTTAAATATGATGCATAGATAACCTGGCCCGATATCTGGATATATATTTTATTTCTTACTCCTTTCTAAGCATAGTAACCTCAAATAAAATAGGATATCGGGCTTTTCTTTTTTACTTCCTATCTTTATGATTGAGTGGAACTGTCAATGACAGAACTTTGTACGTTATATCTACCGAATAATGCTAATATAAAAGACTGAAGATAATGTCAGAAACTCCATCCACGATGTTAGAACTGGGCACGAAAGCCCCGGATTTTTCACTACGCGATGTTGTGAGTAACGAAACTGTTTCGCTGTCAGACTTTGATGATAGCAGGGCGCTGTTGGTTGTTTTTATGTGTAACCACTGTCCCTATGTAAAAAATATCAAGAAAGCTCTGGTCGACTATACCAATGATTATGATGAGGATGATCTGGCAGTGGTGGCAATCAGTTCAAATGATGTTAATAACTACCCGGACGACAGTCCTGAGAAGATGGCTGAAGATGCCGAAAAGTTCGGATATCCATTCCCATATCTGTACGATGAAACCCAAGAGGTAGCACAGGCATACAAGGCGGCCTGCACTCCTGACTTGTTCCTGTTTAATGAAGATCGTGAACTGGTGTATCGAGGGCAGTTTGATAGCAGTCGCCCTGGTAACAATAAGCCGGTAACCGGCGAAGATTTAAGGGAGGCTACAGACAAACTGCTTGAGGATGGGTCGATCGTTGAAAACCAAACGCCTAGTATGGGTTGTAATATAAAATGGAAAAAGGGCAATGAACCCGCCTATTTTGGATAGGATATCTCATTATGGTAGACAAGAAACCTGACAATGAAAAAGTTGAGGCCCTGCGCCGGGAATATAGCCGGGATGGCATCTCCAGTAAAAGTGTACCGGAGAATCCGATAGATCAGTTTACGGTCTGGTTTGAGGAAGCGGTAAACTCGAACATGACCGATGCCAATGCCATGACTCTCTCTACGGCAACCAGTGATGGAAAGCCTTCCTCACGAATAGTACTGCTAAAGGGTTTCGATGAGAAAGGATTCCGTTTTTATACGAATTATGCAAGTCGAAAGGGTAAGGAGCTGGATGAAAATCCGTATGCAGCCCTCTGTTTTTACTGGCCGGCACTCGAACGGCAAGTTCGGATCGAGGGCAAAGTGTACAAATTAAGCAGAGAGCAATCGGAGAAATATTTCAAATCCCGACCCAGAGATAGCCAGATAGGAGCATGGGCCTCTAATCAGAGCTCAGGATTAGAAAGCCGAAAAAAACTGGAGGAGAAGTTTGAGGAACTGAGGGATAAATTCAACGGACAGGATATCCCTGTACCCGATTTTTGGGGAGGATACCGTTTGCTACACGATGCGATTGAATTTTGGCAGGGAAGGACCGGTCGCCTGCATGACCGTATCCTGTACAGCAGGGCTGAAAAGCCGGAAAGCAAGGAGTGGAAAATCCAGAGGTTAAATCCCTGATTAAGTAAATGTCAGCATAATCCTTTTATGACACAGTTTTTTGTGAGTCTGCAATGTTAATCCAGATAAATAAGACTGGACCGTAACCGATGGGTAAAAATAAGCTGGAGCGGTTTGCTGAGATTGCTGAATTCGAACATGTTTTGGAATTGACTGATTTTCAGGAAGAGGACCGTGAAAAACCCAAAGGCAGATGGAACGAAAATATTTTTAAAAATAAGAACCCCATAATTTTGGAGCTGGCCTGCGGTAAAGGAGAGTATACTCTTGAACTGGCTCGAAAAAATCCCGACCTGAATTTCATAGGTGTTGATATTAAGGGAGCACGATTATGGAAAGGAGCCACAAGAGCCTTAGATCGTAATCTTACCAATGTTCGGTTTTTACGGATCTACATTGATCATCTAGATGAATATTTTGGTCCGGGAGAAGTGAATCATATGTGGATCACTTTTCCGGATCCATATCCCAAATGGAGCGACCGAAACAAACGGCTGACTTCCCCTAAATTCCTCTCTATTTATCAGAAAGTCCTACAGAAAGACGGAGCTATTCACTTTAAAACTGACAGCGATGATTTGTGGAGTTTCACAAAGGAGGTTATCAGGGAAGAAAATTGTAATCTGCTGGACCTTGTGGAAGATGTGTATAACGAACGGCCTGACGACCCTCTGTTGACAACAAAAACATTCTATGAAAAAAAGCATCTTGAGGATGGTAAAACAATAAAGTACATGAAATTTCGGTTACCGGAAGATTCCATTAGCTTTTAAATGCCCCCTTCCACATGTGAAATTAGGTTGAAAGCGCATCTCAATGGTACAACTTATTTAAAATGCAGGTCATATTTCTGTTTCGTCTTTGTTAAGGACGTTGCTTTTGAATGTTAAAATGCTTAATAAGTTAAAGGTTAACACTGTTAAGTAGACTATAATGACCGCAGAACAAGAGATATCACTTAGAGAAAAAATAGTTGATGTCAGCCGAAAGTTGCTGCTGGAGGAAGGCTATCGGAGCTTTTCCTTACGCAAAGTGGCGCGTAATACGGGTGTGAGTGCCACAAGTATAT